>NZ_JAVSCF010000321.1:0-6336 GCF_031932565.1 Streptomyces sp. B1866 | reverse complement strand
GGTCTCCGCGGCGGGCGCCGGGCGCGGGCCGCCGAGGCCGCGCGCGCGGAATATGCCGCCCGCCTCCTCGTCCTCCAGCCCGTCCTCCGGCCTGTCCTCCGGACCGTCGTCGCGGGCCTCCGCGCGGTCCGCGCCGTACCCGTCCCCGTCCCCGTACGCGGCGCCGTCCAGGCCGCCGCCGGCGTCCTCGGTGCCGCCGTCCGCGCCGCCCGCCGCGGCGTGCGCCGCCCGCGGGCCGTCCGCGGGCGACGCGGCCCAGGAGGGGGCCTGCGGGGCGGTGCGCCGCAGCCGGGAGGAGTTGCGGGCGGCCCGGTCGGGGAAGACGGCGGCCGAGTCCCGTTCCGCGTCCTCGCCGGCGGTCGGCGGCTCGTCCCGGCCGCCGTCCTCCGGCTCGGTGAGGAGCGCGGCGGGAATGAGCACGACGGCGGTGGTGCCGCCGTAGGGGGACGGCTGGAGGGAGACCCGTACGCCCTGCCGCTGGGCGAGCCGGCTGACCACGAACAGGCCCAGGCGGTCGGTGTCGGACAGCTCGAACTCGGGCGTCTCGGCCAGGCGCTGGTTGGCCTCCTTCAGCACCTCCGGCGCCATGCCCAGGCCCCGGTCGTGGATCTCCAGCGTGAAGCCGCTGGCCACCCGCTCGCCGACCACCTGCACGGCGGTGTGCGGCGGCGAGAACACGGTGGCGTTCTCCAGGAGTTCGGCGACGAGGTGGGTGAGGTCGGCCACCGCCGGTCCGGCCACCGCCAGCGGCGGCAGCCGCCGCACCTCGACGCGCTCGTAGTCCTCGACCTCGGCGACGGCACCCCGGACCACGTCCATGAGCCGGATCGGCTTGCGCCACTGCCGGGAGGGGGCGGCGCCCGACAGGATGACCAGGCCCTCGGCGTGCCGCCGCATGCGGGTGGTCATGTGGTCGAGGCGGAAGAGGTCGGCCAGCTCGTCGGTGTCCTCGGTGCGCCGCTCCATGGCGTCGAGCAGGGTGAGCTGGCGGTGCAGCAGCACCTGGCTGCGGCGGGCGAGGTTGACGAAGACCTCGGAGACGCCGTGCCGCAGCTCGGCCTGCTTGACCGCGGCCTCCACGGCCGCCCGCTGAAGGGTGTTCAGCGCCTCGGCGACCTGGCCGATCTCGTCGCCGCCGTACGCGCCGCGCGGCGCCTCGGCCTCCGGGTCCAGCCGCTCCCCCGCGGCCAGCCGGCGCATCACGTCCGGCAGCCGCTCGTGCGAGGCCTCCTGGGCGTCCCGGCGCAGCCGTCCCAGGTCGCGGATGAGGTCCCGGCCCACCCGGAACGAGACGAACACCGACAGCAGCAGGCACAGCAGGCCGAGGATGCCGGCGACGCCCGCCTTGACCATGACGTCGGTGGCCACCGGGTCGATGCGGTGCTGGAGGCGGACGGTCGCCTCGCCGCCCAGCCGGTCGTAGTCGGCCAGCACCGGCTGGGTGGCGCCCTCCCAGCGGCGCAGGTCCACCTCCCGCAGGGCCCGCTCGGCGCCGGCCCTGAACAGCCGCTCCTCGGCGGCCCGCAGGGCCTCGGGGTGCGGGGTCCTGTAGCGGTAGTCGGTGAAGAACCTCTGCTCCCTGGGCGGCAGGGTGGGCAGGTTGATCGCGTACAGCACGTTGCGCTCGGCGATCAGGTCGGAGATCGCCCGCATGTCCGCGGGCGTGATCCGGCGCGCCGTGGCCGCGGCGACGAACAGGTTCTCCTCACGGGACAGGGCCTCCCGGGCGCGGATCATGGCGACGAGCGCGCGGCCCTGCCGGTCCAGCTCCGGGTCCGGTACGGCGTGCAGGGAGCTGCGGAAGTTGTAGCAGAGGTCGACCAGCTGGTTGTAGTACTGATACGCCTCGGGGCTGGTCGCGGCCCGGCGCTCCACCTTGCCGCGCAGGCCCTCAAGACCGTCGGCCGCCCGCAGGATGCGGGCGAGCTGGGTGCGGGAGTCGCCGGTCATCATGCCCCGGATGCCGCCGTCGGAGGACGCGTCGCGCAGCCGGGCCAGCACCTTGTCGGTCCTGTGCTGTGCGGTGCGCAGCGCCGGCAGCGCCCCGGTGCCGCCGGGGTCGGCCAGCAGGACCAGCGTCTGCCGCCGTTCCTGCTGAATCGCGTGGACCGCGTCCTCGGCGGGCGCCCCGGCCCTGTCGATGACGTCGGACGCGTCGAGCAGCCGCATCGCCTCGCGTCCGGTGATCACCGTGGCGAAGACCCAGATCGCCGTGAGGCAGACGAGGGGCACCAGCAACAGCGCCACGATCTTCCGGCGGATGGACTTCCCGCGAAAGCGCATGGCCTCCCTAACGTCAACCCCGGTGCCCGGGGATCGTGTCCCGAAGTCGCTGCCGACAACGCGCGCGAGCCTACTACCAAAGAGAGGCCCAACTCGAAGGTATGTCCGCATGCTGACGACCAGTCACCAGCATCCGATCACCAGTTGTCCGGTGATGGGCCGACTTGGTCCAGGCCCCGGGTGCCGGGCGCCCGGCGGCGGGCGGCCCGCCGGGCGTCCCGCGCGGGCCGCCGCGGACGGCCGGATCCGCCGACGCCGGTAACACGGGGGTGCCGGGGCGGCTTCCGGAAGGGGCGCGCCGGGGCGGCGCCGGGGCGCCCTGGACGGCGCGCGGTCACCCTGGCGCCGCTTTCCCAAAGCGCCGGCCACGGGCGACAATGGAACGGGGTGAGGGCTACATGGACAGCAGGGACGAGGATCGCGACATTCCGGTGCGCGCGCGCCGGCAGCTGTGGGTCGAGGAGCCGGCCCGCAGGCGCAGAATGCCCGACCCCGTCCGTACGGCCGCGGTGCGCGCGGTCGTCATCATCGCGCTGACCCTGGTGCAGGCGATGGTCGCCGCCCTGTGCACGCTGGCGGGGGTGTGGTTCGCGCTGCCCGCCGTGTTGTCGACCGTGGCGAGCACGGTGGTCGCGACCTGGAGCGTGCTCGACGTGTGGGTGACCCGGCAGGTGTGGAACCAGCGCAACGGCGTGGTCTCCCGGCCCAGCAGCACGGCCCGGGAGCCGCGCGGGGAGCGCCGGCGGGCGTACGAGCGGGAGCGCCTCGGCCCGCGGCCCCCGGCGACGGCGGACCGCCCCCCGGCCCGCGGCACGGCGACGGGCCGGCCGGCGGGCTGGTGACCCGGCCTGCGGCTTGTCGGCAGCGGGCAGGCTTGTCGACAGCGAACAGGCTTGTCGGCAGCGGGCAGGTGACGGGGCCTCCGGCGGGCCGGTGGCCGGCCGGGCCGGTGCTTCCGGCGCGGCGCCGCACCCTGGCCCGCGCACGGTGACCGCTGGGCCGGTCGGCTGACGCCCCGACGGCGCCGGGCCGGGTGGCGGCGGGTCAGGTGCCCCGGCGCCGGGGTGACGGCACCTTCGGGATCGTGTCGTGCCCCGTCGCTTCGCGTATACCGGGACTTCCGCGCCCGCCGGACTACGTCCGCGGGCCCGGAGCGCAGCGGGCTGCGGGGTGGCCGGCGGCGGGGCGGGTGAGGACCTGGGCGAGCTGCCGGGCGTAGTGGTCGACGAGTCCGGGTGAGACGGCGTCGGCGCCGAAGAGACCGCGGGCGAGATGGGGGTAGACGGCGAGGGCGTTTCCGGCGCTGACGGCGATGAGCATGAGTGCGGCCGGGTCGATCCCGCCGTCGATCTCGCCGGCCTGCTGGCGCTCGCGGATCCGCTCCGCCTCGTACCGCAGCCGGGCGTTGCGCTCTTGCGCCTCCTCGTCGTCCTGGCCGGTGTCGGCGAGGCCCTCCCAGGCGAGCAGGCGGCCGCCGAAGCAGGGGTCGACGCTGGCCCGCACGCTGCGCCTGACCTGTTCGGCGAGGTCCAGGTCGTCGGGGACGGCCTCGGCCTCGTAGGCGCGCCAGCGGCGCCCGGTCTCCCGGTACAGGCCCTGCTTGCCGCCGAAGTAGTAGGAGATGAGCTGCTGGTTCACCCCGGCGCGTTCGGCGATCTCGGAGACCCGGGCGCCGTCGAAGCCCTTGGCGGAGAACACCTGGACCGCGGCGTCCAGGATGCGCGCCTTGGTGCGCTCGGCGTCGCGCTGCCGCTCGTGCGGCGCCGGAGACCTGCGGGCGGGCCGCGCCCGGGCGGCCCCTTCGCGGCCCTGCGCGGCCGTGTGCCCGGTGTCCATGACCGCCATTGTGTCACACGCCCGAAGAACTCAATCAACCATCCATGTGACAAAGAGCTGGATCGCCGGACCGAGGGCATCGACCGCAGACCGCGCGCGGCCGGGGCGAGCGGCCCGGGCACGTACGGCGCGCCGGACGGGCGGGCGGCGCGCTACTCCGCCCGGTCCGGGACCGGCGCCGCGGCCCGGGCCTGGGCCGGCGGGTCCGGTACGGCCGGGTCCGGGCGGCGGTACATGCGCGTCGCGGTGATCTGCCCGTGCACCGGCTCCTCGGCGGCCTCCGCCTGCGGCAGCCCGGGCCGCAGGTGCTCCTCCACGCTGATGTACTTCAGCCCGGCGCGCAGGTCCGCGTCGTTGCGCAGCCGGATGACCAGCGGGAACTCGGCCAGCGCGGTGGTGTCGAACAGTCCCGTGGTGTAGAGGAGCTGCACCCCGAGCGCGTCGGCGACCGCCCGCTGGAGCTCCAGCAGGTACGTGGCGTTGGCACGGCCGATGGGGTTGTCCAGGAACAGCGTGCCCGCGTGGCGGTGCCGGTCGCGGCCCCGGTCGTTGCCGCGCAGGGCCGCCATGGTGCAGTACAGCGCGATGGCGGCGGTGAGCAGCTGGCCGCCGGAGAACACATCGCCCATCTGGCCGACCGGCACCCGCTCGGCGCGCAGCACCGCGTCCGGTTTGAGGATCTCCACGGCCACCCCGCGCGGCTGGAGGGCGGCGCGCACCCCGCGCAGCAGCAGCGTCATGCCGTCGCGGCGCAGGTCGGAGTTCTTGGCGACGGCGGCGCGGGTCGCCTCGTCGATGACCTCGCCGAGCCGGTCGGTGAGCGTGGCCTGGTCGGGGTCCTCGAAGCGGATGCGCAGGAACTCCTGGCCCGACCACTCGCCCAGGCCCTCCGGCAGCCGGGACAGCCGCTGGGCGGAGCGCAGCGTGGCCAGGCTGGACTCGACCAGGCCGCGCAGCCGGTCCACGATGCCGTCTCGGTTGCGCTCCAGCTGCGCCAGCTCGTCGGTGAGCACGCGCAGCCGGGGCCGGTACGCCTCGGCCCACGCCGCGGCGTGCTCGGGCAGGGCGGCCGCGGGCAGTTCGCGCATCTGCTGGCGGGCGGGGGTGCGCACCTGCTCGTAGCGGGCGGCGTTGGCGTGCCGGACGAGCACGTCGCACGCCTCGCGGACGGCCGCCTCCGCCGCCGACAGGTCGGCCGCGCAGCCGCGCAGCGCGCGCCGGGCCTCGGCCGCGTCCTGCCGGGCGGCGGCGAGGCTCCCGGCGTACGGCTCGGCCGCGGCCCGCTCCTCGTCGTGGCCGCCGGGCCCGTCCCGCAGCAGGTCGCGCAGCCCGGCCGCGGCCTCCTCGAAGCCGCCCGCGGCGTCCTCGGCGGCGCGGTGGGCGGCCAGCAGCTCGGCGTGCGCGGCGCGGGCGGCCGCCAGCGCGTCCGTACAGGCGGCCAGGTCGGCGTCGGCGGTGCGCAGCAGGTCCTTGGCCCGCTCCGCGTCGGACGGGGTCAGCCCGTCGGGCAGCTCGGCGTGCGCGCCGCCGTCGGCGGGCGCCAGCCGCTCGGCCTCGCCGCGCAGCCGGCCCAGCCGCTCGCTCGCCTCCGAGGCCCGGGCCTCCAGCATCTGCACCCGCTCCTCGGCGCGGGCGGCCGCGGCCTGCCGGGACGGCCCGTCGGCGCCTTCCGCGCTGTTCAGCAGGGTGGCGGCGCGGGCGGCGACCTTCTGGCTGAGCCGGTCGAGGGCGGCGAGGGCCGCGCTCTCGTCACCCTCGGCGCGGGCCTGCTCGGCGCGCAGGTCGGCGCCGACGCCGACCTTCTCGTACAGCTGCGAGGCGGCGCGGTACGCCTCGCGCAGCGCGGGCAGCGAGGCGGCGGAGGCGTCGTGCGGACCGGTGTCGCCGACAGCAGGGGTCTCGTCGGCCGCGTCGGCCTGGCCGTCGGGGGCGCCGGCGATCTCGGCGCGCTCGGCCCGCAGGCCGCGGGCGGTNTCGGCCGCGCGCTGGGCGGCGCGCCGGTCCTCGTCGGCGGCGCGGGCGCGGGCCAGGCAGGCGGCGGCCTGCTCCTCGCAGGCGGCGGCCTCGTCGGCCAGCTCCCGCAGCCGCGCCTGCCAGCCGGCCCGCTCCCGCAGCCGGGAGGCGAGGCCCGCCAGCGCGTCGGCCGCGCGGCGGGCGCGCTGGGCCTCCTCCTGCCGCGTCTCGCGCGCGCGGTCGGCCTCGGCGGCCGCCTGGCCG
>NZ_JAVSCF010000320.1:0-6402 GCF_031932565.1 Streptomyces sp. B1866 | reverse complement strand
CCGCGGCCGCGCTGCTCGGCGCCGCCCTGACCGCGGCCACCGCGCTGCGCGCCCCGGCCGGCGGCCCGTGGCCGGTGCTCGCCGCCCTCGGCTACGCCCTCCTGGCGGGCCTGGCCACGGCCGGCCCGCCCACCGGGCCGCTGGACTGGCTGGTGCCGCCGCTGCTGCGGGCGGGGGAGTACGCCGCGGTCCTGGCGATAGCGGCGCGTACCGGGGTGAGCGGGGCCCTGCCCGCCGCCTTCGGGTTCGTGGCAGCCGCCGCGTACCACCACTACGACACCGTCTACCGCGTCCGCGGCGGCCTCCCCGCGCCCTCCCGGCGCCTGGCCTGGGCGGCCGGCGGACCGGAGGGCCGCACCCTGGCGGTCGCGGCCGCCGCCGCCCTCACCCACGGCCGCGGCCCCGCCTTCCCCCTCGCCCTGACGGCTCTCGCCGGGGCCCTCACGCTCACGGTGCTGGCCGAGAGCGTCCGCTTCTGGGCGTCCCCGGCGACGCCCCGCGCACTCGACGAATCAGACGAATCAGGAGAACCCGCATGATCGGCCTCGTGCTGGCAGCAGGCGCGGGACGGCGCCTGCGCCCCTACACGGACACCCTCCCCAAGGCCCTGGTGCCGCTGGATCCGGACGGCGCGGGCAGCGTCACCGTGCTCGACCTCACCCTGCGCAACTTCGCGCGGGTCGGCCTGACCGAGGCCGCGATCGTCGTCGGCTACCGCAAGGAGGCCGTATACGAGCGCAAGGCGGCCCTGGAGCGCCGGCACGGCGTGCGGCTGACCCTGGTCGACAACGACAAGGCCGAGGAGTGGAACAACGCCTACTCCCTGTGGTGCGCCCGCGACCTGCTGCCCCGGGGCGTGATCCTCGCCAACGGCGACACGGTCCACCCCGACTCCGTCGAGCGCACCCTGCTCGCCGCGCGCGGCGAGGGCCGGCGGATCATCCTCGCCCTCGACGCGGCCAAGAAGCTCGGCGAGGAGGAGATGAAGGTGCGCACCGAGCCCGGCCGCGGTGTGCGCCGGATCACCAAGCTGATGGACCCGGCCGACGCCACCGGCGAGTACATCGGCGTCACCCTCGTCGAACCGGAGGCCGCCGCGGACCTCGCGGACGCGCTGCGCGCCACCTACGAGCGCGACCCGGGCCTGTACTACGAGGACGGCTACCAGGAGCTGGTCGACCGCGGCCTCCCGGTCGACACCGCGCCGATCGGCGACGTCGCCTGGGTGGAGATCGACGACCACGAGGACCTGGCGCGCGGGCGGGAGATCGCATGCCGGTGCTGACCCGCCTCATCCCGTCCCCGGTCGTCGTGGTCATCGGCGCCGGCGCGCTGGACGGCCTGGCGGGGCTGCTGGCCGACCAGCGGGTCTCCAGCTCCGGCAAGCTCGCCATCGCCATCAGCGGCGGCTCCGGCCTCCGGCTGCGCGACCGCTTCGCCGCCGAGCTGCCCGGCGCCGACTGGTACCCCGTCGAGGGCGGCACCCTGGACACCGCCGTCCGGCTCGCCGACGCGATGCGCGGCAAGCGGTACGAGGCGGTGGTCGGCCTGGGCGGCGGCAAGATCATCGACGTGACGAAGTACGCGGCGGCCCGGGTGGGCCTGCCGATGGTCGCCGTCGCCACGAACCTCTCGCACGACGGGATCTGCTCGCCGGTGTCCACGCTGGACAACGACAACGGCCGCGGCTCCTACGGCGTGCCCTCGCCGATCGCCCTGGTCATCGACCTCGACGTGATCCGCGAGGCGCCGATCCGGTACGTACGCTCCGGCATCGGGGACGCCGTCTCCAACCTCTCCGCCGTGGCCGACTGGGAGCTGTCCCACCACAAGACCGGCGAGCCCATCGACGGCCTGGCCGCCGCCATGGCCCGCACCGCGGGCGAGTCCGTGCTGCGCCACCCCGGCGGCTGCGGCGACGACGACTTCCTCACCGTGCTGTCCGAGGGCCTGGTGCTCACCGGCATCGCCATGTCGATCAGCGGCGACAGCCGCCCGGCCTCCGGCGCCTGCCACGAGATCTGCCACGCCTTCGACCTGCTCTACCCCCGGCGCGCCGCGGCGCACGGCGAGCAGGTCGGCCTCGGCGCCGCCTTCGCCATACACCTGCGCGGCGCGTACGACGCGTGCGCGCTGATGGCCGAGGTGCTGCGGCGGCACGGCCTGCCCGTGCTGGCGCACGAGATCGGATTCAGCGAGGAGGAGTTCGTCCGGGCCGTGCAGTTCGCGCCGCAGACCCGGCCCGGCCGCTACACGATCCTCGAACACCTGGCCCTGCCCACCGACGCGATCAGGGACGCCTACGCCGACTATGCCAAAACCGTCACTAGCTGAACCGTCAGGAGCCCGGCCGGACGGGACCGCCCCGGCCGGGGCCGCACGGCCCCGGCCGACCGTGGCCGAGCTGCGGCCGGTCGTGCACCCCGCGGGCGTACGCGACCGGCGCAGCGGCGAGCACTGGGCCGGGCGGCTGTACATGCGGGAGGTGTCGCTGCGCTGCGACCGGTACCTGGTGGGCACCCGGATCACCGCCAACCAGCTCACCGGCCTGATGATCGCCGCCGGCGTGCTGGCCGGCGCGGCGCTGCTGGTGCCCGGCCCGGCCGGCGCGCTGCTCGGCGCCGCCCTGGTCCAGGTCTACCTGCTGCTGGACTGCGTCGACGGCGAGGTGGCGCGCTGGCGCCGGCAGACCTCGGTCACCGGCGTCTACCTCGACCGGGTCGGCCACTACCTGGCCGAGGCGGCCCTGCTCACCGGCTTCGGCCTGCGCGCCGCCGACGTCTGGCACCGCGCGGGCCCCGCCGCGCGGTGGGAGTGGGCGTTCCTCGGCGCGCTGGCCGCGCTCGGCGCGATCCTGATCAAGGCCGAAACCGACCTGGTGGACGTGGCGCGGGCCCGTAGCGGCCTGCCGCCCGTAGCCGACGCCGCGGCCGTGCCCCGCTCCCGGCGCCTGGCGCTGGCCCGCCGGGCCGCGGCCGCGCTGAAGGTCCACCGGCTGGTCGGCGCGGTGGAGGCGTCGCTGCTCGTCCTGGCCGCCGCCGCGGCCGACGGGCCGCGCGGCGACCTGGCGGCCACCCGGCTCGGCGTGGCCGTGCTGGCCGCCGTCGCGGTCGCGCAGACCGCGGCGCACCTGGTGTCCGTCCTGGCGTCGAGCAGGCTGACGTGACCGCCGCCGCCCTGCGCCTGGGCGCGGTGGTGCTCACCATGGGCGACCGCCCGGCCCAGCTGCGTGCCCTGCTGGAGACGATCGGCAAGCAGGACGGCGACCCGGTGGAGGTCGTGGTCGTCGGCAACGGCACCCCGCTGCCGACGCTGACCGGCTTCCCCATGCCGGTGCGCACCGTGGAGCTGCCGGAGAACGTCGGCATCCCGGCCGGGCGCAACGCCGGCGTCGCCGCCTTCGGGCCCGGCGGCCGGGAGGTCGACGCCCTGCTGTTCCTGGACGACGACGGGCTGCTGCCCAACACCGACACCGCCGAGCGGTGCCGGGCCGCCTTCGCCGCCGACCCGCGCCTGGGCATCATCAGCTTCCGCATCGCCGACCCGGAGACCGGGGCCACCCAGCGCCGCCACGTGCCCCGGCTGCGCGCCTCCGACCCGCTGCGCTCCTCGCGGGTGACCACCTTCCTCGGCGGCGCGAACGCGGTGCGCACCGCCGTCTTCCGGCAGGTCGGCGGCCTGCCGGACGCCTTCTTCTACGCCCACGAGGAGACCGACCTGGCCTGGCGGGCGCTGGACGCGGGCTGGATGATCGACTACCGGTCGGATCTGGTGCTGCACCACCCGGCCACCGCGCCCAGCCGGCACGCGATCTACCACCGCATGGTCGCCCGCAACCGGGTCTGGCTGGCCCGCCGCAACCTCCCCGGCCCCCTCGTCCCCGTCTATCCCGGCGTCTGGCTGCTGCTCACCCTGGCCAGGCGCCCGTCCCGCACCGCCCTGCGCGCCTGGTTCGGCGGCTTCCGCGAAGGCTGGAACACGCCCTGTGGTCCCCGCAGCCCCATGAAGTGGCGTACGGTATGGCGCCTGACCCGACTGGGCCGGCCTCCCGTCATCTGACAAGCTCGGATCGACAAGCGCCGAGCGCGATCCGGCCACGGCGGCGCAGCGCATTTCGAGGACGAAGACGAAAGTGTCAACTGTGAGCGAGACTACGCACGACGGTGCGGTCGCCATGAGTGCCCCGCCATCGCCCGACGACGGGCTGACCCCCGCCGAGCTGGCGGCCAAGTACGGCCTGTCGGTGAGCGGAGCCCGGGTGGGCCTCGGCGCGTACATCCGGCAGCTGTGGGAGCGGCGCCACTTCATCCTGGCCTTCTCGCAGGCCAAGCTCACCGCCCAGTACAGCCAGGCGAAGCTCGGCCAGGTGTGGCAGGTGGCGACGCCGCTGCTCAACGCGCTCGTGTACTTCCTCATCTTCGGCCTGCTGATGAACGGCCGCGGGGACATGCCCAATGACATGTACATCCCGTTCCTGGTGACCGGGATCTTCGTCTTCACCTTCACCCAGAGCTCGGCGCTGGCCGGGGTGCGGGCGATCTCCGGGAACCTGGGCCTGGTGCGCGCCCTGCACTTCCCGCGCGCCGCGCTGCCCGTCTCCTTCGCGCTCCAGCAGCTCCAGCAGCTGCTCTTCTCCATGATCGTGCTGGTGATCGTGCTCGCGGGCTTCGGGCACTTCCCGAGCATGGCCTGGCTGATGGTGATCCCCGCGCTGACGCTCCAGTTCGCCTTCAACACCGGCCTGTCGCTGATCATGGCCCGGATGGGCAGCAACACGCCGGACCTGGCGCAGCTCATGCCCTTCCTGCTGCGCACCTGGATGTACACCTCGGGTGTCATGTACAGCATCCGCGGCATGCTCGACAAGCACCCCGAGGCGCCGGTCTGGCTGGACGACGTGCTGCTGGCCAACCCGGCGTCGGTCTACATCGACCTGATGCGCTACGCCCTGATCGACGACTACCCGGCGTCGAGCCTGCCGGACCACGTCTGGCTGCTCGCGCTCGGCTGGTCCGTGCTGGCGGCCGTCGGCGGCTTCGTGTACTTCTGGAAGGCGGAGGAGAGTTACGGCCGTGGCTGAGCAGACCATCGTCAAGCCCGCCCAGCAGACCGCACCGGCGGGCTCGCGGGTGCCCACCGTCATCGCCGACGACGTGCACATCGTCTACCGGGTCAACGGCGGCTCGCGGGGCAGGGGCAGCGCCACCGCGGCGCTGTCCCGCATACTGCGCCGCCGCAACCCGCCCGGTCTGCGCGAGGTGCACGCCGTAAGGGGCGTGAGCTTCGTGGCGTACCGCGGCGAGGCCATCGGCCTTATCGGCTCCAACGGCTCCGGCAAGTCCACCCTGCTGCGGGCCATCGCCGGGCTGCTGCCGCCCGAGCGCGGCAAGGTCTACACCGACGGGCAGCCCTCGCTGCTCGGGGTGAACGCGGCGCTGATGAACGACCTGACCGGTGAGCGGAACGTGATCCTCGGCGGGCTTGCCATGGGCATGTCCCGGGAGCAGGTCCGCGCCCGCTACCAGGAGATCGTGGACTTCTCGGGTATCAACGAGAAGGGCGACTTCATCACGCTGCCCATGCGCACCTATTCCTCCGGCATGGCGGCCCGGCTGCGCTTCTCCATCGCGGCGGCCAAGGACCACGACGTGCTGATGATCGACGAGGCGCTGGCCACCGGCGACCGGAAGTTCCAGAAGCGCTCGGAGGACCGCATCCGCGAGCTGCGCAAGCAGGCCGGCACCGTCTTCCTGGTCAGCCACAACAACAAGTCCATCCGGGACACCTGCGACCGGGTGCTGTGGCTGGAGAAGGGCGAGCTGCTGATGGACGGCCCCACCGACGAGGTCATCAAGGCCTACGAGAAGGAGACCGGCAAGTAGGCCCCCGGCGGTCCGCCGCCGCCCGCCGCGCACTCCCGCGGCCGCCCCGCGTGGGCGGCCGCGCGGGTTTTTCGAACGCTCCGCGAAGCGGGGAATCGGGGGCGCGTCCCAGGCGTTCACTCCTTGCGCAGGGGTCGGCGCGCGCTGGGAGGGCTTCGCGGGTGGGGGACACGGGCGACACGGGGGCAGGCCGGCGAGGCGCCGCGGGGCGCGAGGGTCCGCCGGGCGGCAGCGGGCACGCGGAGCCGGTCTCCGGCGCCCGGCAGGTCTTCGCACGGCCCGGCGGGCCGGTGCCCGGCCCCCGGCGCCCTGGCGAGGGCGGCGGGCCCGGACGGCTCGACCGTCCACCGCGTCCTCCGCACCGAGGGCCTTGCGGACGGCTTCGTCCACGAGGGCCGCTCACCGCACGCGTGCCCGGCTCTCAGCGCACGCGGTCCCGGCCGGGCGGGCCGTCCTCGGGTACCTCTCCCGGCGGCCCGGTGCAGGCCGCCGTGCCGCGCCAGCCGGTGCCCGCGGCCGG
>NZ_JAVSCF010000319.1:0-6423 GCF_031932565.1 Streptomyces sp. B1866 | reverse complement strand
CCCCACGACCCGGCCGTCGGCGGCCCCGGCGGCGGGGCCGCGGACTGCGCCGAACAGGCGGTGCTGGCCGCCGAGACCGGCCGCGCGCTGCGCGCCGCGGTGCGCAGGCTGCCCGGCCGCTGCCCGGCGCTGCTGGACGCCCTGCTGTCGCCGTCCGACCCGACGTACCGCGAGATCGCGGGTGAGTTGGGAATGTCACAGGGCAGTCTGGGGCCGGTCCGTTCCCGATGCCTGAGTTGCCTGCGCAGAATGCTCGCGGCGGAGGTTGCAGCTCCTTAACTTCGGGGAAAGGAGCGTTAGACAATCGGCGCCTCGGAGGCGGCGCGCCGCGCGCGCCGGCTCCACCAGGCCATCGACCCGGTCGCGCCCACCCTCATCGCGGCCGGGCGGACCATGACATTGGGGAGGCATGCGCACATGGGCATGAGCGTGACCATCTCTCCGGCGACCGACCGCGACGCCGAGCAGATCCTCAAACTCCAGTACCTGTGCTACCAGCGCGAGGCCGAGTTGTACGGCGACTACTCCATCGAACCGCTCACGCAGACCCTCGACGACCTCCGCGCCGAACTGGGCAAGGGTTGTGTGCTCGTGGCCCGGCTCGGCGAGGAGGTCGTCGGCTCGGTGCGCGGCAGCGTGGACGACACGGGCACGGCCGCCATCGAGAAGCTGATCGTCCACCCGCGCATGCAGCGGCACGGGCTGGGCGGGCGGCTGCTGGCGGCCATCGAGGACCGGCTGGCGGCGGAGCGGGACGCCAAGCGGTACCGCCTGTTCACCGGCCACCGCAGCGACGGCAACCTCCGCCTGTACCGCAAGTACGGGTACGCGCAGGTCGGCACCGAGGAGGTCAGCCGCCGCCTGAGCCTGGTGACGATGGAGAAGGCCGCGTACGCCGCGAGCGCCTGACCCGGACACCGAAGGCACCGGACACCGAAGGCAGCGCCCAGGGCCCGCCGGGGATCAGTCCCGGCGGGCTCTGCGCAGCCAGAGCAGGCCGGTGACGGGCAGCAGGACGGGGATGAACAGGTAGCCCATGCCGTAGTCCGACCACACCGTCTGGTCGGGGAAGGCACCGGGGTCCACCAGCGTCCAGGTGCCGACGGCCAGCACCCCGGCCAGCTCCGCGGCGCACGCCACGAGCGCCGCCTTGCGGGCGCCCTCCCCGCCGCGCACCAGCGACACCAGGATGAAGGCGTACACCACCGCGGAGACCGCCGAGAGGACGTACGCCAGCGGCGCCTCGTCGTACTGGGCGGCGAGCTGGTAGGCCGAGCGGGACGCCGCCGCCACCGTGAACACCCCGTACAGCATCACCAGCAGCCTGCCCGGCCCCCGGCCGGCCGCGGGCGCCGGCCGCGCCGCCGCCCCGGCCTCAGCCGACTCAGACACCGCCGCCTCCCCAGATGTCGTACAGCCGTACCTCCAGCACGGCCATCACCAGGCCCGCCGCCGCCACCGTCGCCGAGCCCCAGCGGGTGCGCTCGGACAGCGACAGCAGCGCCGCCGCGGGCACGGCGAAGGCCGAGCCGAGCAGGTACGCCACGAAGATCGCCACCCCCTGGTCGGGCCGGTCCCCGCGCGTCAGCAGCACCACCCCGGCCACCAGCTGGACCAGGGCCAGCGCGAACACCACGGCCATGCCGATGAAGTGCCAGTCCTTGGTGGGCTCGTCCCGCCGGAAGGCGAGGCCGCACCACGCGGCCAGCAGCAGCGAGGCCACGCCGACCACGACCGTCAGCACGTCGATCAACGGGACCTCCGCGCGGTGCGGCGGCCCGGACAGGGCTTGGCGAGCATGGGGACGACTCTAATCGCAGCCCCGCCCGGGCCCGCGCGCGGCCCGGACCAGCGGCTGTCCACGCCCCGGACAGGGATGTCCGTATGCGGAAAGCGCCGATCGGTTCTCCCGGTCGTCTGCTTTACTGGCGGCCATGACCACGACGAGCACCCGCACCTGTGCGACCGAGGCGATCCCGACGCCCGGTGCTCGTTGTCGGTGTCGCTCCGGCCACGGCCGCCCGTGTCCGGGCCGGCGCCCCGCCACGGACGGCTGACAGCCCGCTCTCCGCGGCCCGCCCGCGCGGCGCCCCGCTCTCCTTCCCGGTCCGCTGCCGGCGGGCCCGGCCGCGACCCCGCGCCGTCCCGCGCGTACCTCCTCCCGACATGCTCCGCACACGCCCGCGCGGCGGCCGACGTGCCGCCGCGCTCGACAGCGACGGAGATCCCAGTGATCACCATGACGGGCCTGACCAAGGTCTACCGCTCCCAAGGCCGCGAGGTCGCCGCCCTCGACGGCGTGGACCTGCACGTGACGGAAGGCGAGGTGTACGGCGTCGTAGGCCGCAGCGGCGCGGGCAAGTCCACCCTCATAGCTGCGTGAACCTCCTGGAGCGCCCCACCTCCGGCACGGTCGCCGTGGCCGGCCGGGACCTCACCGCACTGGCCGGGCGCGGCCACCGGAGCCCGGCGGCCCTGCGCCGGGCCCGCGGCCGCATCGGCATGGTCTTCCAGCACGTCAACCTGCTGTCCTCGCGCACCGTGCGCGGCAACGTCGAGCTGCCGCCGGAGATCCTCGGCGTGTCCCGCCGGGACCGCGCCCGGCGGGCCGCCGAGCTGCTGGACCTGGTCGGTCTCGCCGACAAGGCCACCGCCTACCCCGCGCAGCTGTCCGGCGGCCAGAAGCAGCGCGTGGGCATCGCCCGCGCCCTGGCCGGCGACCCCAAGGTGCTGCTGTCCGACGAGGCCACCTCGGCCCTGGACCCGGAGACCACCCGCTCGATCCCGCGCCTGCTGCGCGACCTGGCCCAGCGGCTCGGGCTGACCGTCCTGCTCATCACCCACGAGATGGACGTGGTCAAGACGATCTGCGACTCGGCCGCGCTGATGCGCGACGGGCGGATCGTGGAGTCGGGCACCGTCTCCGACCTGCTGGCCACGCCGGGCTCCGAGCTGGCGCGGGCGCTGTTCCCGCTCGACGGACGGCCCACCGGCCCCGGCCGCACCGTGCTGGACCTCACCTTCCAGGGCGAGGCCGCGACCCGGCCGGTGCTGTCGCGGCTGTCGCGCAGGTACGACATCGACGTCGCGATCCTGGACGCGGCCGTGGACACGGTGGCCGGCGGGCAGGCCGGCCGGATGCGCGTCGAGCTGCCCGGCCGGTTCGAGGACAACGTCGTGCCCATCGGCTTCCTGCGCGAGCACCCTCGACGACGTCGGAGCCGCCGTCATCAACGGCAACTACGCGCTGGAAGCCGGCCTGAAGCCCGCCACGCAGGCGCTGCTCCTGGAGCCCGCCAAGGACAACCCGTACGCCAACTTCCTGGCCGTCAAGAAGGGCCACGAGGACGACGCGCGCGTGAAGAAGCTCGCTGACCTCCGCACCTCGCCCGAGGTGCGGAAGTACATCCAGGAGAAGTACCAGGGGTCGGTCCTGCCGGTCACCGGATCCTGACGGCCGCACCGCGGGAGCGTCGGTCCGCGCCCCTTCCACCACGCGCCGGCCGGCGCGCCCGCGCCCCCGCGATGGGGCCCGCCGGGCCGATGCTGCATGCTGGGCTCTCCCCAGAGCCTCGGATCCCGGTTACGGAGCGTCGCATGACACCCACCTTCCCGGACATCTCCATCAGTACGGACCGGCTCGTGCTGCGCCCGTTCGAGGAAGCCGACGTGCCCGCGCTCACGGAGATGATGAACGACGAGTCCGTCACCGCCTGGACCACGGTCCCGCACCCCTACACCGTGGACCACGCCCGCGCGTGGGCGCTGCGCACCGCGCCCGCCGAGCGCGCCGAGGGCCGCGGCATCGTCTTCGCCGTCACCGAACTGCTCACCCAGCGGCTCGTGGGCACCGTGCACCTGCGCGACACCGACTGGCGCCGCCTGACCGCCGAGGCCGCCTACGTCACCGCCCCCTGGGCGCGCGGCGAGGGCTACGCCTCGGAGTCCGCGCTGGCCGTCGCCCGCTGGCTGTTCGAGGACCAGAAGTTCGAGCGCCTGGAACTGCGCACGGCCGCCGGCAACACCGCCTCCCAGCAGGTCGCCCAGAAGATCGGCTGCATCAGCGAGGGCGTGCTGCGCAACGCCTGGATAGCCCGCACCCCGACCGAGGACGGCGGCTGGGCCGAGGTGCGCACCGACCTCATCGTGTGGAGCCTGCTGCCCGAGGACCTCGACGGCGTCCCCGGCCGGCAGGGCGGCCCGGACGGCTACGGCGACTACTCCGGCCGCCCCGACTGGAGCTGACACCCCGCCGGCCGCACGCCCCCGGACGGCCTACCCGGGCCCGCCCGGCCGGTGACCGCCCGGCAGGCCGCGTCCGCGCCGGTCCCGTCCGGGCCGGCGGCCGGCGGCGGCGTCCGCCGGGCGTCCGCCGCGCCGCGCCCCGGCGCCGTACGGACCCCGCCGGCCGGGTAGTCTCCGCGTGCCCGCACCAGCGGCCCGCGGCACACCCGCCCGCGGGCGGCGACGCGCGACCGCACCCCGTACGACCACAGCCCAGGGGAGGCACACGACGATGGCAGACCGCGTCACGGTGATCGGTTGGGACGGCTCCCCGCTGACGGCCGCGGCCCGCTCCGCCCTCGCCGCGGCGACCCTGGTGGCCGGCGCCGCCCACCACCTGGCGCTGCCCGAAGTCCCGCCCGGCGCCGAGCGCGTCCGGCTCGGCAGCCTCGGCCTGGCGGCCCGCCGCATCGCCGGACACCGCGGCTCGGCCGTCGTACTCGCCGACGGCGACCCCGGCTACTTCGGCGTCGTCCGCACCCTGCGCGCGCCCGAGCACGGCCTGGAAGTCGAGGTGGTGCCCGCCGTCTCGTCCGTCGCCGCCGCCTTCGCGCGGGCCGGCATGCCCTGGGACGACGCGCGCGTCGTCGTCGCCCACAGCCGCGACCTGCGCCGCGCGGTCAACGTCTGCCGCGCCCACCCCAAGGTCGCCGTCCTCACCTCGCCCGGCGCGGGCCCGGCCGAACTGGCCCTGCTGCTCGGCCCGGTGCACCGCACGTTCGTCGTCTGCGAGGCCCTGGGCACCGACCGCGAGCAGGTCACCGTGCTGACCTCCGACAAGGCCGCCGACCGGGCCTGGCGCGACCCCAACGTCGTCATCGTCCTGGGCGGCGCGCCCGCCGCCGCGCCGCGCACCCCGGGCGGCCCGCCGGGCGGCTGGCTGGCCGGCCACGACCCCGGCTACCCGCCCGCCCTGCGCGGCTGGGCGCTGCCCGCCCCCGGCCGCGCCGCGCCGCCCGGCGAACGCGAGGCGCCCTACCAGCGCGCCGCCGAACTCGCCCGCCTCGGGCCCCGCGTCGGCGACCTGGTGTGGGACATCGGCACCGGCAGCGGCGCCGCGGCGGTCGAGGCCGCCGGGTTCGGCGCCGCCGTCATCGCCGTCGACCGCGACCCGGACGCCTGCGCGCGCGCCGCCGCCCTGGCCCGCTCCCGCGGCGTCCAACTGCACGTCGTACAGGGCACCGCGCCGCAGGTGCTCGAAGACCTCCCGGAACCCGACGTGGTGCGCGTCGGCGGCGGGGGAGCGGACGTCGTCGCCGCCTGCGCCGCGCGCCGCCCCGAACGGATCGTCACCCGCGCGGCCACCCGGGACGCCGCCGAGGCCGTCGGCGGAGCGCTGTCGGGAGCCGGGTACGCCGTCGAGTGCGTGCTGCTCCAGTCGGTCGAACTGGCCGTCGGAGACTGGACGGAGCGCGACCGGGCGGTCGGCTTCCTGCTGTGCGGACACCGTCCGCCGCTGTGATTTTCGCCCCGGGACGCCCTGCCGGTAGCCGGGCGCCGACCGGGCCCGGGGTAGGCTGGCGGACTGT
Source organism: Streptomyces sp. B1866 (assembly GCF_031932565.1). NCBI lineage: Bacteria > Bacillati > Actinomycetota > Actinomycetes > Kitasatosporales > Streptomycetaceae > Streptomyces > Streptomyces sp. B1866. Next base: position 610 of record NZ_JAVSCF010000319.1, on the reverse strand, counting down.
TGTACCGCCCGTACCGCCCTCGGTGTTCGGCGCTTTGTTCGTCAATAGCCGGTATGCGCCCCACGGTTTTGGCAGGATCGAGGGGACAGACACGGGGGACGTGCCGCGCGCCGCGCACGCTCGTTGTCAGCTCCGGGGGCCTGCCCCGGAGGCGGTAGGCGGTGGGAAGGAGCACGGCACTCATGGGCGAGGGGTACGCATGACCGACACCGGCCAGGTCCCGGGCGAGGGGCTGCCGGCGAGCGCGGACGGCGGGCTCGGACAGCCGCCCGCCGACACCGGCTTCCCCGTCGGCCCCGGCTTCCCCGGACAGCAGCAGCCGGGCGTGCCCGCCGACCCGGCCTTCGGCTACCTCGGCGAGCCCCACGAGGCCGCCCCCGACCACGACGCGGGCGAGGACGACGACCTGCTGCTGATGCCGGGCGCGCAGGGCGCCTGGAGCGAACAGCAGCCCCGCTACCCGCAGCCGTCCGCCGCGCCCGGACCGCTCGGCGGCCACGGCGCGTACGCTGCGCCCGACGCGGGGGCCGCACCGGGCGGCGGGCCCGCCCCGGCACCCGCGGAGTACCCGGGCGGGCACGCGCCGCCGCCTGCCGCGGACCGGCCCGCC
>NZ_JAVSCF010000318.1:0-6440 GCF_031932565.1 Streptomyces sp. B1866 | reverse complement strand
GTGGCGGCGGTGGCGGCCGTCCCGGCTTCGGCGGCCGTCCCGGCGGTCCCGGCGGCCGCGGCGGCACGCAGGGCGCGTTCGGCCGTCCCGGCGGCCCGGCGCGGCGCGGCCGCAAGTCGAAGCGGCAGCGGCGCCAGGAGTACGAGGCCATGCAGGCGCCGTCCATCGGCGGCGTGATGCTGCCGCGCGGCAACGGCCAGACGGTCCGGCTGTCGCGGGGCGCGTCCCTCACCGACTTCGCGGAGAAGATCAACGCCAACCCGGCGTCGCTGGTCCAGGTGATGTTCAACCTGGGCGAGATGGTCACCGCGACCCAGTCGGTCTCCGACGAGACGCTCCAGCTGCTCGCCGACGAGATGAACTACCACGTCGAGATCGTCAGCCCGGAGGAGGAGGACCGGGAGCTCCTGGAGTCCTTCGACATCGAGTTCGGCGAGAACGAGGGCGGGGACGAGGAGCTGTCGCCGCGTCCGCCGGTGGTGACCGTCATGGGTCACGTCGACCACGGCAAGACCCGCCTGCTCGACGCGATCCGCAAGACCAACGTGGTCGCGGGCGAGGCCGGCGGCATCACCCAGCACATCGGCGCGTACCAGGTGGCCACGAACGTCAACGGCGAGGACCGCCGGATCACGTTCATCGACACCCCGGGTCACGAGGCGTTCACCGCCATGCGGGCCCGCGGTGCGAAGTCGACCGACATCGCGATCCTGGTCGTCGCGGCCAACGACGGCGTCATGCCGCAGACCGTCGAGGCGCTCAACCACGCCAAGGCGGCCGACGTGCCGATCGTGGTCGCGGTCAACAAGATCGACATCGAGGGCGCGGACCCGATGAAGGTGCGCGGCCAGCTGACCGAGTACGGCCTGGTGGCTGAGGAGTTCGGCGGCGACACCATGTTCGTCGACATCTCCGCGCGGCAGGGCATCAACATCGACGGCCTGCTGGAGGCCGTGGTGCTGACCGCCGACGCCGCCCTGGACCTGCGCGCCAACCCGCACCAGGACGCCCAGGGCATCGCGATCGAGGCGCACCTCGACCGCGGCCGCGGCGCGGTGGCCACCGTGCTGGTGCAGCGCGGCACCCTGCGCGTCGGCGACACGGTCGTCGTCGGCGACGCGTACGGCCGCGTACGGGCCATGCTGGACGACAGCGGCAGCGCGCTGGAGGAGGCGGGCCCCTCGACCCCGGTCCTGGTGCTCGGCCTGACCAACGTGCCCGGCGCGGGCGACAACTTCCTCGTCGTGGACGAGGACCGCACCGCCCGCCAGATCGCCGAGAAGCGGGCCGCGCGCGAGCGCAACGCCGCCTTCGCCAAGCGGTCCCGCCGGGTGTCCCTGGAAGACCTCGACAAGGCGCTCAAGGCCGGCGAGGTGCAGCAGCTCAACCTCATCATCAAGGGCGACGCGTCCGGTTCGGTCGAGGCCCTGGAGTCGGCGCTGGTGCAGCTCGACGTCGGCGAGGAGGTCGACCTGCGGGTCCTGCACCGGGGCGTGGGCGCGGTCACCGAGACCGACATCGACCTGGCGACGGGCTCCGACGCCATCGTCATCGGCTTCAACGTGCGCGCCGAGGGGCGTGCCACGCAGATGGCCGAGCGCGAGGGCGTGGACGTGCGCTACTACTCGGTCATCTACCAGGTGATCGAGGAGATCGAGGCGGCCCTGAAGGGCATGCTCAAGCCGGAGTTCGAGGAGGTCGAGCTGGGCACGGCGGAGATCCGCGAGGTCTTCCGCTCCTCCAAGCTCGGCAACATCGCGGGTGTCCTCATCCGCTCCGGCGAGGTCAGGCGGAACACCAAGGCCCGCCTGCTGCGCGACGGCAAGATCATCGCGGAGAACCTCACGATCGAGGGCCTGCGCCGCTTCAAGGACGACGTCACCGAGATTCGGGAAGGTTTCGAGGGCGGTATCAACCTCGGCAACTACAACGACATCAAGGTCGACGACGTCATCGCCACCTACGAGATGCGCGAGAAGCCGCGAGGCTGACGCCACCCGCGTCCGGGGCCGGTCGGCCGGAAGGAAATTCCGTCGATCGGCCCCGGCCGTCACCGGTACGGTGCGGTGAGCCCCGCCCGTCTCCCGGCCGCCGGAAGCGGCCCGCGCCGCACCGGCGCGGCCCGCGGCCGTCCGCCGGGAGACGGGCGCGGGCGCCGCGCCGACGACACCGTCGGCCGCGCGGCCGGGTCTCGCCCTCGCCGGCGGCGGGCCCAGGGGGGCTGGGAGGTGCCCCGAAGCATGTACGTAGGGACGCTGTCCTTCGACCTTCTCCTCGGCGACGTGCGGTCGCTGAAGGAGAAGCGCTCCGTCGTCCGCCCGATCGTCGCCGAACTGCACCGCAAGTACGCGGTGAGCGTGGCGGAGGTCGCCGACCAGGACCTGCACCGCAGGGCGCGCATCGGCCTGGCCGCCGTCTCGGGCGACGCGGGGCACCTGACGGACCTCCTCGACCGCTGCGAGCGGCTGGTCGCCGCCCGGCCCGAGGTGGAGCTGCTGTCGGTGCGGCGGCGGCTGCACGGCGGCGACGACGACTGACCACCGAACCGCCGGGCGGCGTCACAGGCAACCATCACGACGCCGGACGGCGTCAGAAGACGTCACAAGAGAGAAGAAGACGCAATGACCGACACCGCGCGGGCGCGCAAACTCGCCGACCGCATCCGGGTCGTGGTCGCGGAGACCCTCCAGCGGCGGATCAAGGACCCGCGGCTGGGCTACGTCACGATCACCGACACCCGGGTCACCGGTGACCTGCGGGAGGCGACCGTCTTCTACACGGTCTTCGGCGACGACGAGGAGCGGGCCGCCTCCGCGGCCGCCCTGGAGAGCGCCAAGGGCGTGCTGCGCTCCGAGGTCGGACGGCAGACCGGGGTGCGCTTCACCCCGACGCTGACGTTCGTGCCCGACGCGCTGCCCGAGAACGCCCGGACGATCGACGACCTGCTGGCCAAGGCCCGGGCGGCGGACGCGCAGGTGCGGCAGGCCGCCTCCGGCGCGACGTACGCGGGCGACGCCGACCCGTACCGCAAGCCGGAGGACGCCGAGGACGCCGAAGACGCCACCGGGGACGCGGCGGACGCATGACCGCGCGCCGCACCAGCCCCGCCGCCCCCGCGCCGGACGGCCTGCTCATCGTCGACAAGCCCGCCGGGTGGACCTCCCACGACGTGGTGGCCCGCGTCCGCCGCCTGGTGGGCACCCGCCGCGTCGGACACGCCGGCACCCTGGACCCGATGGCCACCGGCGTGCTCGTCGTCGGCGTGGAGAAGGCCACCCGGCTGCTGGGCCACCTGGCGCTGACCGAGAAGGCGTACGAGGCGACCGTCCGCCTCGGCCAGACCACGGTCACCGACGACGCCGAGGGCGAGGTCACCGCCGCGCCCGGCGCGGCCGGCCTCGACCCGGCCGCCGTGCGCCGCGGCATGGCCGCGCTGACCGGCGACATCCGCCAGGTGCCCTCGAAGGTCAGCGCCGTCAAGATCGACGGTAAGCGCTCGTACGCCCGCGTCCGGCAGGGCGAGGACGTCGAGCTGCCCGCCCGGCCGGTGACCGTGTCGTCCTTCACCGCGCACGGCAGCCGGACGGCCGAGGCGGCCGACGGCACGCCCGTCCTCGACATCGACGCCACGGTCGTGTGCTCCTCCGGCACGTACGTCCGGGCGCTGGCGCGCGACCTCGGCGCCGGGCTCGGCACCGGCGGGCACCTGACGGCGCTGCGCCGCACCCGGGTCGGCCCGTACGGCCTGGCCGAGGCGGTCACGCTCGCCGAGCTGGCCGGCCCGGACCCGGCGCCGCCGGCACCGGCCCCCGCGGCCGCGGCCAGGGTGCTGCCGATCGGGGCGGCCGCGGCCGCCGCCTTCCCCCGCTGGGACGTCGACGAGCGGCAGGCCCGGCTGCTGGGCAACGGCGTGCGGATCGGCATGCCCTCCCCGTCGCCGGGCGGCGGTCCCGTCGCCGTGTTCGGCCCCGAGGAGCGGCTGGTCGCCCTGGTGGAGGAGGCGGACGGCCGGGCCCGCAGCCTGGCGGTCTTCGCCTGAGCCGGCGGCCCGCGCCGCGCCCGGTCCCGGCGGGCCGGGCGCGCGCGGACCGGCGACCGGTGCGAGCCGCGCGCCCCCGGCATGGCAGTCTTAGACCTGCGAAGTCGCAGACACGGGTTCGGGTGAGGAGCGAACACAGTGCAACGCTGGCGTGGCTTGGAGGACATCCCCGATGACTGGGGCCGCAGCGTCGTCACCATCGGCTCCTACGACGGGGTGCACCGCGGGCACCAGCTCATCATCGGCCGCGCGGTCGCGCGGGCCCGGGAGCTGGGCTGTCCCGCGGTCGTCGTGACCTTCGACCCGCACCCCAGCGAGGTCGTCCGGCCGGGCAGCCACCCGCCGCTGCTCGCCCCGCACCACCGGCGCGCGGAGCTGATGGCGGACCTGGGCGTGGACGCGGTGCTGATCCTGCCGTTCACACCCGAGTTCTCCCAGCTCTCGCCCGCCGACTTCGTGGTGAAGGTGCTCGTCGACAAGCTCCACGCGCGCGCGGCCGTGGAAGGGCCCAACTTCCGCTTCGGCCACCGGGCCGCGGGCACCGTCGACCTGCTGCGCGAACTCGGCCGCACCTACGACTACGAGGTCGAGGTCGTGGACCTGTACGTGCGCGGCACGGCCGGCGGCGGCGAGCCGTTCTCCTCCACGCTGGCGCGCCGGCTGGTCGCCCAGGGCGACGTCACCGGCGCCATGGAGGTGCTGGGCCGGCCGCACCGCGTGGAGGGCGTCGTCGTGCGCGGCGCGCAGCGCGGGCGGGAGCTGGGCTACCCCACGGCCAACCTGGAGACGCTGCCGCACACCGCCGTCCCGGCCGACGGCGTGTACGCGGGCTGGCTGACGGCCCTGGGCGAGACGATGCCCGCGGCGATCTCCGTGGGCACCAACCCGCAGTTCGAGGGCACCGAGCGGACGGTCGAGGCGTACGTCATCGACCGGGTCGGCCTGGACCTGTACGGGCTGCACGTGGCCGTCGACTTCCTCGCCTACCTGCGCGGCCAGGAGACCTTCGACTCGATCGAGGGGCTGCTGGAGCGCATCGCGAGCGACGTGAAGCGGGCCCGGGAGCTGGTCGAGGAGCACGGCACGCCGAAGCGCTGACGCCGCGGGGGGCGGGCCACCCGGCCCGCCCCCGCCGTGTCGCCTCCCGGGCCGTACCGCTACCGGGGCGGCTCGGCCGGAGGCTGCCAGCCCTGGCCGGGCGCCGGCTGCCACTGCTGCGGCCAGCCCTGCGGCGGCCCCTGAGGGGGACCCGGCGGCGGGCCGGGCTGCGCGGGCGGCGGCGGGTAGCCCTGCGCCCCGGGCTGCTGCGGCGCGTACCCTCCCGGCGCCTGACCGGGCAGCGGCGGGGCCATCTGCGGCGGCGGGGCGCCGCCGTGCGGCGAGGTCCACAGGCCCTGCGCCTGCTGGGCCCGGGCGAAGTCCTCCGCGACCAAGGCGGAGAGGTTGAAGTAGGCCTCGCGGGTCTTGGGCCGCATCATGTCCAGGTCCACCTCGGCGCCCGCCGCCAGGTGCTCGTCGAACGGCACCACGACCACCCCGCGGCAGCGGGTCTCGAAGTGCGACACGATGTCCTCCACCTTGATCATCTTGCCGGTCTCGCGGACCCCGGAGATCACGGTGAGGCTGCGCGCCACCAGGTCGGCGTAGCCGTGCGCGGACAGCCAGTCCAGCGTGGTGCTCGCGCTGCTCGCGCCGTCCACCGAGGGCGTGGAGATGATGATCAGCTGGTCGGCGAGGTCCAGCACACCGCGCATGGCGCTGTAGAGCAGGCCGGTGCCCGAGTCGGTGAGGATGATCGGGTACTGCTTGCCGAGCACGTCGATGACCCGGCGGTAGTCCTCGTCGTTGAAGGTCGTGGACACGGCCGGGTCCACGTCGTTGGCCAGGATCTCCAGGCCGGACGGCGCCTGCGAGGTGAACCGGCGGATGTCCATGTAGCTGTGCAGGTACGGGATCGCCGTCACCAGGTCGCGGATCGTCGCGCCGGTCTCGCGGCGCACCCGGCGGCCGAGCGTGCCCGCGTCCGGGTTGGCGTCGATCGCGATGACCTTGTCCTGCCGCTCCGTGGCCAGCGTCGCGCCCAGGGCCGTGGTCGTCGTGGTCTTGCCGACGCCGCCCTTCAGGCTGATCACCGCGATCCGGTAGCAGGACAGCACGGGCGTGCGGATCAGGTCGAGCTTGCGCTGCCGCTCGGCCTCCTCCTTCTTGCCGCCGATCTTGAAGCGCGTGCCGCCGCTCTGCTTCTTCGGCTTCGGCTTGTTCTTCAGCAGCCGGTCGGAGGACAGCTCCACCGCCGCCGTGTAGCCCAGCGGCGCGCCCGCGCCGGGCCCGGTGCGCTGCCGCGGGTCGGGCCCGGCGGCGGGTGCGGGAGCGGGCCAGCCGCCGGCGCGCGGGTCGGCGG
>NZ_JAVSCF010000317.1:0-6546 GCF_031932565.1 Streptomyces sp. B1866 | reverse complement strand
GTACGCCGACCGGCCCGGGCCCGCGCGGCGCGGACGCCCGCGCGGGGCGCGCCACACGGCGGGCGCCCCGAACGCCCGGCGCACCGGGCCGGGGCGCACCGCACCGGACCGCCCGGACCGGAGGAGGGCGCGCGCCGCGAGGCTAGGGCGTGTGCTGGTTCCAGCGGGGGCCGATCTCTGCCCACTCCCGCTCCCAGCGCGCCGCCCGCGCCGCGTCCAGTCCCATCCGTACGGCCTTGCCGCAGCCCAGGGCCAGGCAGCCGGCGAGCACCGTCGCGGACGTGCCGCCGACGACGCCCGCCATGAGGGCCTGCTCGGGGGTCGCCGGGTCGTTGCGCAGGTGGCCCTGCCGGTCGAGCCAGACGCTGATGCGGGAGCCGGCCTCGCTGCGGGGCGCCACCAGGGCGCGGCCGGTGTGCGGGGTGCCGTTCTCGGCGGTCCAGCGGACGGTGGCGCGCACGCGGGTGCGCTGGCCCGCGACGGTCAGGCCCGCCTCGGCGTCGGGTGAGCGCTCCAGCAGCACGGCGGGGGTGCGCCGCCACTCGCGGCTCTGCCGCAGCATGGCGTCGTCCACCGTGGCTCCGGTGAGGACGCCCGCCGCCGGGGCCCCGACGGCGACCAGGGCGGCGACGGCCAGTCCGACCCACGCCTCGGCCACGTCCGAACCGCGCCGCAGCGGGTTGGGCCGCCGGCGCCAGAGCTTCACCTTGTCCCTCATCAGGTCCATCCCTTCGGCACATCGGGCGACGGTTTCCGCGTGCGCACACCGTCCCGGAATGCGCCTACCCGCTTTCGGACGGGTTCGGTCCACATGAACCGGAACTTTCGGCTCGGTTCAGCGGTCGTGGCCGGATGGTGACGGTTTGTCAGGAAGGGACTGCTCGGTCCAGATGCACTTGCCGCCGGGGGTGGAGCGGGTGCCCCAGCGCAGCGCGAGGGCGGCGACGAGCTGGAGGCCGCGCCCGCCCTCGTCCGTCACGGTGGTGCGGCGGATGTGCGGGGTGGTCTGGCTGCCGTCGGACACCTCGCAGATGAGGCTGCGGCTGCGCAGCAGGCGCAGGTGGATGGGGCCCCTGGCGTGCCGGACGACGTTGCCCACCAGCTCGCTGGCCAGGAGTTCGGTGGTGGTGGCCAGCTCCTCGTCGTCCAGGTGCCAGGCGGCGAGCTGGGTGCGGATGTGGTCGCGGGCCTGGCCGGCGGCGATGGGGTCCTCGGGCAGCGGCCAGTAGGCGACGTTCTCCGGGGGCAGGCGGCGGGTGCGGGCCACGAGGAGGGCGGCGTCGTCGTTGATGCGGTCGTCGGGCAGCAGGGCGGAGGTGACGGTGTCGCACAGGGCGTCCAGGCTGACGTCCCGTCCGCCCTGGCCGTCGTGCTGGGCGGTGGCCAGGGTGCGGGCGAGGTGCGCCATGCCGTCGTCGATCNCCAGGGTGCGGGCGAGGTGCGCCATGCCGTCGTCGATCTCGCGGGTGGCGGACTCCACCAGGCCGTCGGTGTAGAAGGCGAGCAGGCTGCCGGAGGCCAGTTGGAGCTGCGTGGTCTCGAACGGCGGGGTGGCGGCGCCGAGCGGCGGGTTGGCGGTGGGGGCGGCGAAGGTGACGGTGCCGTCGGGGCGGACGGTGGCGGGCGGCGGGTGGCCGGCGCTGGCGTAGGCGAACTCGCTGGTGACCGGGTCGTAGATGCCGTACAGGCAGGTGGAGAACAGGTCGTCGCCGAGGTCGGCGACCAGGTCGTTGAGGTGGGCGAGCACGTCGTCGGGGGACAGCTCCAGGTCGGACAGGGTGCGTACGGCGGTGCGCAGCCGGCCCATGGTGGCGGCCTCGGCCATGCCGTGGCCCATCACGTCGCCGATGACCAGGGCCACCCGGTCGCCGGAGAGCGGGATGATGTCGTACCAGTCGCCGCCCACGTCGGCGCCGCGCGTGGCGGGCAGGTAGCGGGCGGCGGCGGTGACGGCGGGCAGCTCCGGGAGCGTACGGGGCAGCAGGGCGCGCTGGAGGGCCTGCGCGCGGTTGGTGGCCGCGTCGTAGAGGCTGGCGCGCTCCAGGGCCTGGGCGACCAGGCCGCTGAGCGCGGTCAGCAGGGTCCGCTCGTCCTCGTCCAGGCGCCGGGGCTGGTCGAAGGAGATCACGCAGGTGCCGATGGGGCCCCCGGAGGCGTTCAGCGGCAGGAAGGCCCAGGCCTGCTTGCCGCCGGCCCGGGTCAGGTCGGTGAGGCCGGGGTAGGCGACCTCCAGCTCCTGCCGGGTGGCGTAGCTGCGCAAGGCGCGGGTGCGCAGCACGTCGGCGCCCGGGTTGGGGCCCGGCACGGGCGTGCCGTGGACGCGGTCGAGGAAGGCGGGCGGATAGCCCACGGCGTCGATGACGTGCAGGTGCTCGCCCTCCAGCCCCCAGACGATCAGGCCGCTGGCGCCGAAGGGCGGCAGCACGTTGTCGGCGACGGCGGTGGCCACGTCCTGCGCGGTGACGGCCTCGGCGAGCGCGCGGGTCAGGCGTCCCATGAGGGCGGCCCGCTCGGCGGCGGCGCGGTCGGCGGCCTCCCGCTCGGCCTGGCGACGGCGCCGCTCGGTGATGTCGGTGACGTACACGGTCAGGCCGTCGGGGACGGGCACCAGGCGCAGGTGGTACCAGCGGTCGGTGTCCGGCCAGGGGGCGTCGAAGCCCTCGGGCACGCCCTCGGCGGCGGCCCGGCGGCAGCGCGCCTCCAGGCCGGGCAGCCGCCGCAGGGCGGGCACCTCCCACATGGTCCGGCCGGTGAGGTGCCGGGAGGAGCCGAGCAGGTCCTCGGCCGCCGCGTTGACGAATCCGATGCGCCACTGGTCGTCCACGGACAGGAAGCCGTCGTTCATGTGCTGGAGGGCGCGGCCGACCGACTCCAGGGCGGCGTGCGTCTCGGTGGTGTGCCACACGGTGCCGATCAGGCGGACCGGCTCGCCGGTCTCGTCGGTCTCCACCCGGGCGCGGTCGCGCAGCCACGCGTACGTGCCGTTGGCCCGGCGCAGCCGGTACTCGGCCTCGAACGGGGAGCGGTTGCGGATGGCCTTGTCCACCTCGGCGACCACCCAGGGCTGGTCGTCGGGGTGGATCCAGTCGGCGAAGGTCTCGATGCGGTGGTCGAACCCGGACACGTCGATCCCGGCCGCGTCCAGCAGCTCGTGGTCGATGTCCAGGTGGCCGGTGCGCAGGTCCCACCGCCACTCCCCGGCCGCCGCCGCGTGCAGGGTCCGCGGGCCGCCGGGCACCGGGCCCGCGCCGGGGCCGGGCATCGGCGCCTGGAGCAGGGCCAGGGAGGCGCCGCCGGGCGAGGGCGGCAGCAGGCTCAGCCGGGAGGCGGCCCAGCGCGCCACCTCCCGGAAGAAGTCGCGCTGGTCGCGGGTGGGCTCGCCGCCGGGCGGGGTGAGCACGGACAGCGCGCCGAGGCAGCCGTCCGGGCCGGGCAGCGCGGCGGCGGCCATGCCGGTGCCCGGGGGCATGGCCGGCCCGCCGCCCAGGTCGGGCGTGCGGCCGTACCACTGCTCGGGTGTGGCCACGTCCGGCAGCCAGACGACCGCGCAGTCCCGGGTGGCGACGGCCGGGGCCACCGAGCCGTCCTCGGAGATGTTGCCCCACAGCCGGGTGAAGGACCGCGACAGCCCGCTGCTGGCGACCATGCGCAGGTCGCGGGCGATGTCCGGGGCGCGCAGGTGCGCCATGCCGCCCAGTCCGCCCAGCTCGGCCGTCACGTGCTGGAGGGCCGACAGCAGCACGTCGAGATCGCCGAGGTCGTCCAGGGCGGAGAGCATCCGCAGCCGGTCGGCCCGCACGGGCACCGGCTCGCGCGGGGTCTCCTCACGCCTGGCATGCACGGCCGTCCTCGTCCTCCGTGTCCACAGAAGAGTCGCCATCCCGGGCTGCCCCCCGATGCGCCTGTAATAACTATATATACTGCCGAATTTCCGCATGATCCCCGATCTTCTCGTGCTCCCGCCCTCCCGTACGGGCCCGGGATCCCCGTGCCGCCGGGCCCGCGCCGCCGCGCGTGTGAGGCTGTGACCCTGGGAAACCCGGACCGACTACGGATGTGTGCCCACTCCCTGGATTCGTATGTCCTGCATCACCAGGCACCGGCGCCCCTGGGCGGGCCGTCCGCCCGCGCGGGGCCGCCGGCGGCGAGCGCCGCGCGGCGGGGTTCTGCCTGAGCAGGCGCGTTGTCCCCGGCACGCGCGGGCGGGCCGCGACTCCGCGGATCGGCGCGGCGGACCTCCGGGCAGGCGCGCGGATGCCCGGGACGGCGCGCGGCGCCCGGACAGGCGCGCACGAAGATCAGGGGGCGCAGGGGCGCGCGGCAGGCGCTGTGGTCAGGCCCCCGCGCCCGGCGTGACCATGCCCGTCTCGTAGGCGAGGACCACGGCCTGCGCCCGGCTGCGCAGGTTGAGCTTGGCCATGGCGCGGTTGAGGTGGGTCTTCACGGTCGCCTCGCTGATGACCAGCTCGTCGGCGATCTGCACGTTGGACAGGCCCCGGCCGGTGAGCCGCAGCACCTCGCGCTCCCGGTCGGTGAGGGAGGCGAGCGCCTTCGGGCTGCCGCCCGCGCAGGGCTGCGGCTCCCGGTGGGTGCGCGCGTACGCCTCGATCAGGCGGCGGGTGACACTCGGCGCGAAGAGCATGTCGCCGGCCGCCACCGCCGTGACGGCCGCCAGCAGGCGCTGCGGGCCGGTGTCCTTCAGCAGGAAGCCGCAGGCCCCGGCGCGCAGCGCCGCGTACACGTACTCGTCCAGGTCGAACGTGGTCAGCATCAGGATCCGGGGCGGCGGGTCGGCGGCCTCGCGCAGGATGCGCTCGGTGGCGGTGATGCCGCTGACCCCCGGCATGCGGATGTCCATGAGGATCACGTCCGGGCGGTGCTCGGCGGCGAGCACAACCGCCTCCTCGCCGTCCGACGCCTCGCCGACGACCTCCATGCCGGGCGCCGCGCGCAGCAGCGCGGCGACCCCCGCCCGGATCAGCTCCTGGTCATCGACGACGAGCACCGTCACCATCGTCAGTCGTCTCCTCGCCCGCGTCCCGCCCCGTCGTGGTGTGGACAGGCAGCGTCAGCCGGACACGGAAGCCCCCGTCCGCGAGCGGACCCACGTCCAGGTGCCCCCCGTAGATCCGTGCCCGCTCCCGCATACCTATCAGGCCGTGGCCGGTCGAGGGGACCTGGACGGGGGGCTTTGTGACGGTGCTGTCACCGGCGTCGTTCACGACCGTGACAGTCAGGCGGTCGGGGCCGTAGTCGACGCGGACGGCGACGCGGGCGGTGGGCGCGTGCTTGATGACGTTGGTGAGCGCCTCCTGGACCACCCGGTACGCGCACTGCTCCAGGCCGGCCGGCAGCGGCCGCCGCGCCCCGGTGACGGCCAGGTCGGCCCGTACGGAGGCGCCGCGCACCCGCTCCACGACCTCCTCCAGGCGGTCCAGCCCCGGCGCCGGGGCGAAGCACCCGCGCCCCTCTCCCTCCCCGGCCTCCCCGCCTGCCGGAGCCCGCGCGCCCGGCCGGTCCGCCGCCGCGGGCGCGGGGCCGTCGTCGGGGTCCACCCGCAGCACCGACAGCAGCCGCCGCATCTCCTCCAGCGCCTCCGTGGTCTCGCCGGAGATGGTGGACAGGGCGGTGCGCGCGGTGGGCGGGTCGGAGTCGAAGACGTAGCCCGCCAGGCCCGCCTGGACGGAGATCACGGACATGTGGTGGGCCACGATGTCGTGCAGCTCCCGGGCGATGCGCACCCGCTCCTCGGCGACCGCGCGCCGCTCCCGCTGCTCCTGCTCGCGCCGCAGCCGGGCGGTCAGCCGCGTGAGCCGTACGTTGCGCTCCTCGGACGTGCGGGCGATGGCCCCGAACCGGCACAGCACGGCCGCGTACAGCACGCTCTGCGCCACCACGGCCGGCCACGACGGCTCCGCCCCGGTGGTCCCGCCGTAGATCCACGCCGCGACCATCAGCGCGGCGCAGGCCGCGGCGGTGCGGGCGGGCCGGGTGGCGGCGACGGTGTAGATGACCAGCATGACGCTGGGGCTGTTGACGACGGGCCAGTAGTCCAGGCCGATGAACAGCGTCCACAGTCCGGCCACCCAGCAGGCCACGGCCACCGGGGCGGTGCGGCGGAAGACGGTCGACAGGCTGATCAGGCAGGTCAGCACCGAGCCGGTGGCGTCCAGGCGGCGCCACGACGGCGGCACGTTGGGGTCGAAGCCCAGCAGCAGGCTGACCGCGGTGTAGGACAGCCCGAGGAGAGCGTCGAACACCCAGGGGGCCGCCGGGGCGGGCAGGAGATTCCGAGGGGTCTTCGGAAAGAGCCGGGCGGGTCGCCCGATGAGCCGTGCCTTCCGCATCGCCGCAGCGTAGCCCGGGGTGACGCGGGGGGCATCAGCCCTCGGGAGATGGAGCGTTACCGCGCTGGTTGCACACCGACGGCGCGGCTACCGCGAGGGTTGCGGCCGCCGACGGGCGGGGCCGGGCCCCGGGGCCTGCCCGGGGCGGCCGGGAGCGCGCGGCGGGGGCCGGAAGCGGGACCGGCCGCGGGCCGCGGGC
>NZ_JAVSCF010000316.1:0-6571 GCF_031932565.1 Streptomyces sp. B1866 | reverse complement strand
GCCGTGGCCTGGCGGCTCCCGGAGCCGCGGCGGGGCCGCCCGCGCGGGCCGCGGACACGGGCCGCACGCACGGGCCGCGGGCGGCGGGTCCCGGCCAAGCGGCCGACCGGAGTTCCGGGCCGCCTGCGGTGGGCCGAACGGGGCATCTTGCGGGGCGCTCCGCCCCGCCTACCGGGCTATTCCGCGGATTTTCACATCATGGGTTGAGCACACCAATCCGTACCGCATTGTCATGCGTGGCCCGCAAGCCCCTGCCGCGTCGACCGATGGGATGACCCTTGCCCCGGTTCAGCGTCATCGTCCCCGCGTACCAGGTCCAGCCCTACCTGCACGACTGCCTGCGCTCGGTGCTCGGCCAGGACTTCACCGACCTCGAACTGATCGCGGTCGACGACCACTCGCCCGACGCCTGCGGGGCGCTCATCGACGAGGCGGCGGCCGAGGACGCGCGCGTACGGCCCGTCCACCTCACCGAGAACGTCGGCCTCGGCCGCGCGCGCAACGCCGGCCTGAAGCACGCCACCGGCGACTACGTGCTCTTCCTCGACGGCGACGACACGCTCACCCCCGGCGCCCTGCGCGCCATCGCCGACCGCCTGGAGCACACCGCCGACCCGGACGTGCTCGTCTACGACTACGCGCGCGTGTACTGGACCGGGACGGCCGTCCGGAACGTACGCGGCCACCTGCTCGCCCAGACCGGGCCCGACGTCTTCCGCCTCGCCGACCGGCCCGGGCTGCTGCGCCTGCTGACGGTGGTGTGGAACAAGGCCTACCGCCGCGACTTCCTCGCCCGCGCGGGCGTCACCTTCCCGCCCGGCTACTACGAGGACGTCCCCTGGACCTACCCGGTGCTGCTGTCCGCCGGCTCGATCGCCGTCCTGGACCGGGTGTGCGTGCACTACCGGCAGCGGCGGCACGGCGGCATCCTGCACACCACCAGCCGCCGCCACCTGGACGTCTTCGACCAGTACGACCGGGTGTTCGCCTTCCTGGCCGGCAGGCCGGAGCTGGCGCGCTGGCGGCCCGCGCTCTTCCAGCGCATGCTCGACCACCTCGTCGTCGTTTTCAACGCCCCGGGACGGCTGCCGCCCGGCGCCCGCGCCGAGTTCTTCCGGCGCGCCGGGGCGCACCACCGGCGCCACCGGCCGGCCGCCGCCCGCACCCCGCCCGGCCGCGCCCGGTGGCGCGGCCTGCTGCTGCGGTGGAAGGCGCGCCGCGCCTTCCAGTGCGCGCGCGCCGCCGAGCGGCTGCGGCGCTGGGCCCTGGCGCTGGCCCGCCGGGCCTACCGGAGGCTGCGCGCGGCCGTGCTGCGCGTCCACTACCGGCTCCAGCGCCTGCGGCCCCTCGACCCCGGTCTGGCCGTCTTCGCCGCCTACTGGCACGGCGGCTACGCGTGTAGCCCCGCCGCCGTCGAGGCGAAGGTCCGCGAGCTGGCCCCGCACCTGCGCACCGCCTGGATCACCACGCCCCGGTACGCGCACACGCTGCCGCCCGGCACGACCCGGCTGCACCCCGGCACGCCCGCCTACTGGACCGCGCTCGCGCGTGCCACGTACCTCGTCAACAACGTCAACTTCACCCGGCGGCTGCGCAAGCGGCCCGGGCAGATCCACCTCCAGACCCATCACGGCACGCCGCTGAAGCTCATGGGCCTGGACCTCCAGGACCGGCCCGCCGCCGCCCGCGGCATGGACTTCCGCACCCTGCTGGAGCGAGTGGACCGCTGGGACTACAGCCTGTCGGCCAACCGCCACTCCACCCTCGTGTGGGAGCGCGTCTACCCGTCCGGCTACACCACCCTCGAACTCGGCTGCCCGCGCAACGACGTCTACCACCGCGCCACCGCCGCCGACGTGCGGCGGCTGCGCGCGCGCCTCCGAGTGCCGGACGACACCGTCGCCATCCTGTACGCGCCCACCCACCGCGACTACCGGCGCGCCGCGGGACCCCGGCTCGACCTCGGCCGCCTCGCCCGCGCGCTCGGGCCAGGCTTCACGGTGCTGTACCGGGCGCACTACTTCGACGTCGACGACCAGACCCCCGGATGGCGCCGCGGCGCGGGCCCGTCGGCTGCCCAGGACGGTGCGTCGCCTGCCCAGGACGGTGTGCTGGACGTCTCCGGGCACCCGCGCGTGGAGGAGCTGTGCCTGGCGGCCGACGCGCTGCTGACCGACTACTCGTCCATCATGTGCGACTACGCCAACCTCGACCGCCCGATCGTCGTCCACGCCGACGACTGGGACGCCTACCGGGCCGTGCGCGGCACGTACCTCGACATCACCGCCGCACCGCCCGGACCGGTGTCCCGCACCGAGGCGGAACTGGTCGAGATCTTCACCAGCGGCGCCTGGCGGGACGAGCGCTCGGCCGCGCTGCGCGCCGCCTTCCGGGCCCGCTTCTGCCCGTACGACGACGGACTGGCCGCCGAGCGGGTGGTGCGGCGGGTCTTCCTCGGCGAGCCCGACGCCCAACTGCCGCCCGTCGTGCCGCTCGCCGCCCGCCGTCCCGCCCCGGCCGCCCGGCAGCCCGACGCGGTGGCGGCGCTGCCCGCCCCCCCGCGACTGACCGCCCCCGCGACTGACCGCCCCCCCGCGACTGACCGCCCCCCGCGACTGACCGCCCCCGCGACTGACCGCCCCCCCGCGACTGACCGCCCCCCGCGACTGACCGCCCCCGCGACTTACCGCCGACCGTCCCGCGCGACCGACCCGAAGGCCGCCGCCCGCCCCCGGGCGACGGTCGGCCCCACCCGAGGACGCCACCATGACCCTCACCGCTCCGCCCGCCTCCCGGCGCTCCCGGCCCGTCCCGTCCTGGCCCGCCGAGTCGCCCCTGGTGCTCCGCTACCGGCGCGCCGTGCCCCTGCCGGTGCGCCGCGCGGTCGTCGCCCTCACCGGGGCCGGACTGCGGCGCGCCGCCGTGCGCGGCCTCGGACGGCTGTCGGGGCACGTGGGCGCGCTGCGGCTGGGCGTGGCCTGCCGCGCGCTGCGCGGGGCCGGGCTGCCGGCGGGCGCCGACCGGATCGTGGTCCTCACCCGGCACGGCGCGCGCGTCGCGGCCGTCACGCCCGGCCTGACCCCGCTGCACGCGCGTGGCGAGAACCTGCGGCTGGTGTGTGAGGCCCTGGAGCGGGCGGGCGTGGAGCACTTCGTCGTGCGCGGCTACGGCAACGTCTCCTCCGCCGTCGGCGTGCGCGCCGACGACCGGCCCAGGGTGGCCGCCGCGCTCACCGCCCTGTGCGCGCGGGAGGCCGGGTACGTCTCCCGGCCCGGGCGCCGGTCGTCGCCCGGGGCCGTGCCGCGCCTGGGCACCGCACGCGCGTGGCGGCGGCTGGCCGGGGCGCCGGTCGTCCGGTTCACCCGGTTCCACGCCAGCCCGGGAGCCGAGCTGGTGCTGGGCCCGTCGCACGGGTGCGACATCGAGTTCTGGACGCGCGGGGCGGGCGGCGCCCAGGACCGGCTCTTCGCGCCGCGCTTCAACCGTACGACCGGTTCGGTGCCCTGCGACGGCTTCGCGGTGTACGTGCCGGGCCACCTGTTCACCCGGCTCGCCCCGGCCTGGGGCGGCCCCGCCGGACCGGGGGCCGCGGGGCCCGGTCCGGCCCGTCCCGTACGGTCCGGCCCGGCCGGGCGCGGCCCCGCCGGAGGCGTTCCGGCCGGGGTCCCGGCCGGGGGACTGCCGCCGTCCCAGGACGGCCGCGCGGTGCCCCAGGACGGCCGTGCGGCCCGCGCCGTCGGCACGGGCCGGACCGGCGGCCGTGCGGGCCCGCCGCCGCTGGACGGCCCTACGGGCGGTCCGGGCCGCACCGGCCCCGCGGCCCCGCCGCTCCCGCCCTCGTCCTCGTACGGGCCGCCGTGGCCGCTGGTGCGCACCCGCCCGGAGTTCACCCTCCGGCTGCCGGACGAGGTCCGCTTCCCCGTCGACGCCGTCTACACCTGGGTCGACGGCGCCGACCCGGACTGGTGCCGCCGCCGCGCCGCCAGCTGCGGCCGGGCCTACCACGAGCACGCGGCCAACGCGGCCCGCTACGCCAACCGCGACGAACTGCGCTACTCCCTGCGCTCCCTGCACATGTACGCGCCCTGGGTGCGCCACGTCTTCCTGGTGACGGACCGGCAGGTGCCGCCCTGGCTGGCCGCGTCCCACCCGGGCGTCACGGTGGTGGACCACCGCGACATCTTCGACGACCCGCGCGTGCTGCCGACGTTCAACTCGCACGCCATCGAGACCCGGCTGCACCACATCGACGGCCTGGCCGAGCACTTCCTGTACTTCAACGACGACGTGTTCCTCGGCTCGCCGGTGACGCCGCAGGACTTCTTTCTCGCCAGCGGCGTCACCAAGTTCTTCCCGTCCCGGGCGCTGGTGCCGCTCGGCCCGGCCGACCCCGGCGCGGACGTCCCGGTGTCCGCGGCGGGGCGCAACAACCGGCTGCTGCTCGGCCGCAGGTTCGGCGTCACGGTCACCCAGAAGATGAAGCACACGCCGCACGCCCTGCGCCGGAGCGTGCTCGCCGAGATCGAGCGCGAGTTCCCCGGCCCGTACCGCGCCACCATGGCCAGCAGGCTGCGCAGCGCGTCCGACATCTCGGTGCCGTCCGCGCTGCACCACCACTACGCGTTCCTCACCGGCCGCGCGGTGCCCGGGCGGCTGGCCTACGCCTACTTCGACCTGTCCCAGCCGAACGTCGCCGCGCGCCTGTCGCGGCTGCTGCGCACCCGCCGCTGCCAGGCGTTCTGCCTCAACGACACGGTGTCCTGCGAGCGGGACCTCGCGGACCAGCTCACCCTGCTCCGCCCCTTCCTCGACGCCTACTTCCCCGTCCCCGGCCCGCTGGAGCGGGCCATCGCACGACAGGAGGCGCGCCGGCCATGCCCCTCGCCATCACCCTCCCGCTGAACCCCGACGCCCTGGCCGCCCACGGCCCGTATCCGCGCGCGCTCAACGTGCTCAGCCGCAAGCAGACCGCCGTGCAGCGGCAGCTGCGCCGCGCGGGCCTCGCCGGATACGAACCGCTCACCCAGGCCACGCTCCTCGCCCTCGCCGGACAGGCGCCCCCGGGCGGCGCGGTGTACGACGTGGGCGCGCACATCGGCCTGTACGCGGCGCTGGTCAGCGCCGTCTACGGGCCGGGGAGCGGGCTGCGGGCGGGGCCGCGCACGTACGCCTTCGAGCCGACGCCCGGCACCGCCCGCCTCGCGCGTGAGGTCGCCGCGCACAACGGCCTGGACTTCGAGGTGGTCCAGGCCGCGGTCGCCGCCGCGCCCGGAACCGCCGAGCTGTACCTGTCCCACACCACGGAGTCCTCCAACTCCCTCAACCCGGCGCACCGGGGACGGGACAGGTCGCTCACCGTTCCCGTCACCACGGTGGACGCCTTCACCGCGGAGCGGTCCGCCGCGCCGCACCTGATCAAGATCGACGTGGAGACCTCCGAGGCCGCCGTGCTGGCCGGGGCGCTGCGGACCGTGCGCCGCCACCGGCCGTGGATCGTGTGCGAGCTGCTGCCGGGCGCCGACCACGCCGCCCTGCGCGCGGCCCTCGCACCGCTGACGGCCCTCGGCTACGGCCTGCACCTCATCGCCCCGGAGCACCCCTGGCGGTGCCACGACGAGACCAGCTACCGCGCGCTGGTGGGCGGCCAGTGCCGGGACTGGCTGCTGGCCCCCGGCCCGCTGACGCCGGGCTTCCACCGGTCCGTACGGCGCTGGCTGATCGCGATCCTCGCCTGCGACGAGACGACCAACCTGCTCACGCCGGGCGGCACGCCCTTCCCACCCGGCTGGAACGCGCCGTACACCCGGCCCGCGGCGCCGCCCGGCACCCCGTACGAGCCGCCCGCGCGGGCCGTCGTTTCCGGCCGCGTGTTCGGCGGCCGGGCTCCGGCGGGTGTGCCGGGCGGCGTGCCGTCCGGCGTGCTGGGCGGCTTTCTGGGCGGTGTCCTGGGGGGCTCGGCGCGGGGCGCAGGGCGGGTGCGCACGCCGGTCGCCTCGACACGTCCGCGGTACGGGGCCGTCGCGTACGGGACCGGCGTACCGCCGAGCCGGGGCGGGGGCGGCGCCTGGCGGAACCGGTGGCGCGGCGCGGCCGCCCGCGTGCGCCGGGCGGTGGCGCCATGACGCGCGGGGGCGCGGCCGGACCGGACCACCCGCCTGAGCCCTCGGTGCGCCACCGGCTGACGGAGATGGCGTGGCGGGCGGACGGCGCGCTCCGGCTGGCCGGGCACGTGTCCGAGGCCTGCGACGGGGACGGCCCCGGGGGCGGTCTCGGGGGCGGTGTCGGCGGCGTGGAGCTGGTGCTGCGGCGGTGCGAGGACGGGCGCGAGGTGCGGATCGCGGCGGTGACCGCCGCGGCGGCCGTGACGACCACGTCGGTCGGGACGACGCCGCGGGCCGCGCCGACCGCGGCGGGCCCGTCGCCCGCGGCCGGTGCGCCGTCCGCGACGACCCCGGTGGCCGCGGCCTTCACGGCGGACGGGCCCGCGTCGGCCGTACTCGGTCCGGCCACGGCCGGGGCGGCCGTGACGGGTCCGGCCGCACCCGCCTCGGTCGTGCCGACGCTTGGCGGG
>NZ_JAVSCF010000315.1:0-6593 GCF_031932565.1 Streptomyces sp. B1866 | reverse complement strand
GGGCCGCGGGCCGCTCCGGCCGCCCGCGCGGACCCCGGCAGCCGCCCGCCCGGCCGATGGTTGCGACACGATAACGGAGCGCCCCGGCCAGGGTGGCGCGATTCATCTGCACGTAACATTCCGGACGTCTTCGTCACATGCGCGAAACAAGGAGGGGCATCGACTGAAACCGCGCTGCGCAAACCTCGTGGCGAAAACCGGCCCACCAAACATTTGCCCGCACGGGCCGACATTTCGAGGAGACGTCCACATTGAACGGCGCGGATACCGCATTCGTATTGATCAGTGCCGCACTGGTCATGCTGATGACGCCCGGCCTTGCCTTCTTCTACGGCGGCATGGTCAGGGTCAAGAGCACGCTCAACATGCTGATGATGAGCTTCATCTCGCTCGCCATCGTCAGCGTCCTGTGGGTGCTGTACGGATACTCCCTGACCTTCGGTGACGATATCGGCGGCGGGCTGCTCGGCAACCTGGACCACATCGGCCTCAAGGGCATCACCGCCAACAGCGAGGTCGGCCTCGACGGGCACCACATCCCGGTCTTCGCCTTCGCCGCCTTCCAGCTGATGTTCGCCATCATCACCCCGGCCCTGATCAGCGGCGCCCTGGCGGACCGGGTGAAGTTCGGTGCCTGGTCGCTGTTCGTCGTGCTGTGGGCGACGGTCGTCTACTTCCCCGTGGCCCACTGGGTGTGGGGACCCGAGGGCTGGATCGGCCTCAACGGCGACAAGGTGAAGGCCATCGACTTCGCGGGCGGCACCGCGGTGCACATCAACGCCGGTATCGCGGCGCTCGCCGTCGTCCTGGTCATCGGCAAGCGCGTCGGCTTCAAGAAGGACCCGATGCGCCCGCACAGCCTGCCGCTGGTCATGCTCGGCGCGGGTCTGCTGTGGTTCGGCTGGTTCGGATTCAACGCGGGCTCCGAACTCGCCGCCGACGGCACCGCCGCCGCCATGGCGCTCAACACCCAGGTCGCCACCGCCGCCGCCGTCATCGGCTGGCTCGTGTACGAAAAGCTGCGGCACGGCACCATCACCATGCTCGGCGGCGCCTCCGGCGCGGTCGCCGGCCTGGTCGCCATCACCCCCTCCGGCGCCTCGGTCAACGCCATGGGCGCCCTGGCCATCGGCGTCGTCGCCGGGTTCGTCTGCGCCTGGGCGGTCGGCCTGAAGTACAAGCTCGGCTACGACGACTCCCTCGACGTGGTCGGCGTGCACCTGGTCGGCGGCATCATCGGCACCCTGCTCGTCGGCGTCTTCGGTATCCAGGGCGGCGCCGGCGCCGCGAAGTCCCTCACCGACGGCGGTAGCATCGAACAACTGGGCCGGCAGGCCGCCGGCGCGGGCGCGGTCCTCGTCTACACCTTCGTGGTGACCTGGATTCTCGCCAAGGCCATCGACATGACCATCGGCTTCCGGGTCAGCGAGGACGACGAGGTCTCCGGCATCGACCAGACCGAGCACTCCGAGAGCGCCTACGACTTCAGCGGCGTGGGCAGCGCGGCGGCCCGTACGACACTCGGGAACCCCGGCAGCGACGCTCCCGCTCAGGGCCAGGCTAAGAAGGTGGACGCGTGAAGCTCATCACGGCGATTGTCAAGCCGCACCGGCTGGACGAGATCAAGGAAGCGCTGCAGGCGTTCGGCGTCCACGGACTGACCGTCAGCGAAGCCTCCGGCTACGGCCGCCAGCGCGGCCACACCGAGGTCTACCGGGGCGCGGAGTACACCGTCGACCTGGTGCCCAAGATCCGCGTCGAGGTCCTGGTCGAGGACGCCGAGGCGGAGGAGCTGATCGACGTCCTGGTCAAGGCCGCCCGCACCGGCAAGATCGGCGACGGCAAGGTGTGGAGCCTGCCCGTCGAGACGGCCGTGCGGGTACGCACCGGAGAGCGCGGACCCGACGCGCTCTAGCCGCGAGGCACCCGAAGGCCGCGGCGCCCCACCCGATTCCAGACAGGCGGAAGTAGGAGCCCCAGTTGACGGAAAGCGTCGATGAGAGGACCGGAGCTGCCGACTCGGGGCCCAGCGGCTATGCGGCGGCCCGGCTGCGACTCCTCCAGCAGGAGTCGCGGTCCGGGCCGCCGCGCCGTGCCGCCCTCGCGGAGCTCACCGACACCTGGCTGGCCGCGCTGCTGGCCGCCGGCGTCGAGGCGTCCGGGGTCGGCGGCGGCGTGGCCCTGGTGGCCGTCGGCGGCTACGGGCGCGGCGAGCTGTCCCCGCGCAGCGACCTCGACGTCCTGCTGCTGCACGACGGCTCGGCGGACCGCACCGCCCTCGCCGCCCTCGCCGACCGCGTCTGGTATCCGGTGTGGGACATGGGCCTCGCGCTCGACCACTCCGTACGCACCCCCGACCAGGCCCGCAAGACCGCGGCCGAGGACCTGAAGGTCCAGCTCGGCCTGCTCGACGCCCGGCACGTCGCCGGCGACGAGGCGCTCACCGCCGGCCTGCGCCACGCGGTGCTCGGCCAGTGGCGGGCCCAGGCGCCCAAGCGGCTGCCCGAACTGCACGAGCTGGGCCAGGAGCGCGACCGGCGCCACGGCGAACTCCAGTACCTGCTCGAACCCGACCTGAAAGAGGCGCGCGGCGGCCTGCGCGACGCCACCGCCCTGCGCGCCGTCGCCGCCTCCTGGCTCGCCGACGCCCCCCGCGAGGGCCTGGAGCAGGCGCGCGGCACCCTGCTGGACGTGCGCGACGCCCTGCACCTGGCCACCGGCCGCGCCACCGACCGGCTCGCCCTCCAGGAGCAGGACCAGGTCGCCGCCGGACTCGGCATACTCGACGCCGACGCGCTGCTGCGCCAGGTCTACGAGGCCGCCCGCACCATCTCCTACGCCAGCGACGTGACCTGGCGCGAGGTCGACCGGGTGCTGCGCGCCCGGTCCCAGCGGCCCCGGCTGCGCGGCCTGCTCGGCGGCCGCGGCGCCCGTACCGCGGACGTGCCCGGGGAGCGCAGCCCGCTCGCCGAGGGCGTCGTCGAACAGGACGGCGAGGTCGTCCTCGCGCGCGTCGCCCGCCCCGAGCGCGACCCCGTGCTGCCGCTGCGGGCCGCCGCGGCCGCCGCGCAGGCCGGGCTGCCGCTGTCCCCGCACGCCGTGCGCCGCCTGGCCGCCACCGCCCGCCCGCTGCCCGTGCCCTGGCCGGCCGAGGCCCGCGAACAGCTCGTCACCCTGCTCGGCGCCGGCGAGTCCACGGTGGGCGTGTGGGAGGCGCTGGAGGCGGAGGGCCTGATCACCCGGCTGCTGCCCGACTGGGAGCGGGTGCGCTGCCGCCCGCAGCGCAACCCCGTGCACCGCTGGACCGTCGACCGGCACCTGGTCGAGACCGCCGTGCGCGCCAGCGCGCTCAGCCGCCGCGTCGGCCGCCCCGACCTGCTGCTGGTCGCCGCGCTGCTGCACGACATCGGCAAGGGCTGGCCGGGCGACCACTCCGTCGCCGGCGAGACCATCGCCCGCGACATGGCCGCCCGCGTCGGCTTCGACCGCGCGGACGTGGCCGTGCTCGCCACGCTCGTACGCCACCACCTGCTGCTGGTCGACACCGCCACCCGCCGCGACCTGGACGACCCGGCCACCGTGCGCGCGGTCGCCGAGGCCGTCGGCAGCGCCTCCACCCTGGAGCTGCTGCACGCCCTCACCGAGGCGGACGCGCTGGCCACCGGGCCCGCGGCGTGGACGGCCTGGCGCGGTTCGCTCGTCGCCGACCTGGTCAAACGGGTCGCGGCCCTGCTCGCAGGCGAGCAGGCCCCCGAAGGCCCCGCCCCGCAGCGCGCCACGGCCGAGCAGGAGCGCCTGGCGGTCGAGGCGTGGCGCACCGGCGGACCCGTGCTGGCCCTGCACGCCCGGTCGGAGGCGCTGCCGCCGGACCAGGCGGCGGGCATCCGCCGGGGCGACCCGCCCACCGGCACACCGGCGGACCCCGCCGGCCCCGACGGCGGCCCCGCTGCCGATACCGAGCCCAGTACCGAGCCCAGTACCGAACCGATAGGTGTCGAGCTGCTGATCGCCGTCCCCGACCAGCCCGGCGTGCTCTCGGCCGCGGCCGGCGTGCTCGCCCTGCACCGGCTCACGGTGCGCGCCGCCGACCTGCGCACCGTGGAACTGCCCGAGGAGCTGACCGGGCCGCCGCCCCCCGAGGGCGGCGCGGGCGGCCCGGTGCCCCAGGAGCGCGGCCCGGGCGGCGGCGTGCTGCTGCTGAGCTGGCGGGTGGCCGCCGAGTACGGCTCGCTGCCGCAGGCCGTCCGGCTGCGCAAGGACCTGGTGCGGGCCCTGGACGGATCGCTGGACATCGCCGGCCGGCTCGCCGAGCGCGAGGCCGCCTACCGCAGGTACCCGCGCCGCCGCGGCGCGGGCGCGCCACCCCCGCGGGTCACGGTCGCGCCGGGCAGCTCCCAGCTCGCGACGGTCATCGAGGTACGGGCCCAGGACGCGCCGGGGCTGCTGCACCGCATCGGCCGCGCCCTGGAGGAGGCGGGCGTGACCGCCCGCAGCGCCCACGTCAGCACCCTGGGCGCCAACGCGGTGGACGCCTTCTACGTGACCGACGCCACCGGCGCCCCCCTGGACCCGGTACGCGCAGGCGACGTGGCCCGTACGGTGGAGGACGCCCTGCGGTAGAGGGGCGGCGGCCCGGCCCGTACCGCGCGCCGCGGGTCCCGCGCCGCCGGTCCCGACGGCGCCGCGCGCCCCGCCGGCGGCGTACGGTGGGGCCCGTACGGCGGCAGGAGCCGTCCGGACCGGGCGGGAAGCCGCGCATACGGCGGCGGACCGGGCCCCGCCCGGCAGGGAAGGGCGCTTCGCCCCGCGGGCCGGATACCCTGGGAGGGCTGCCGTCCGACGCTCCGTGCCCGGCGCCCCGGAGCGCAAGCCCCGAAGCCGCCGCGAACCCGTCCAGAGGCGTTACGCCCCCAGCCCCCGACCCCGAGGACCGACGACCGCCGTGTTCGATACGCTTTCCGACCGCCTGGCGAGTACCTTCAAGAACCTCCGGAGCCGGGGCCGCCTGTCCGAGGCGGACATCGACGCCACCGCGCGCGAGATCCGCGTCGCGCTGCTGGAGGCGGACGTCGCGCTCCCGGTGGTCCGGGCGTTCATCGCCAGGGTCAAGGAGCGGTCGCTCGGCGCGGAGGTCTCCCAGGCGCTGAACCCGGCCCAGCAGGTCGTCAAGATCGTCAACGAGGAGCTGGTCGGCATCCTCGGCGGCGAGACCCGCCGCCTGCGGTTCGCCAAGACCCCGCCGACCGTGATCCTGCTCGCGGGCCTCCAGGGCGCCGGCAAGACCACCCTGGCCGGAAAGCTCGGCCACTGGCTGAAGAGCCAGGGCCACGCGCCGCTGCTCGTCGCCTGCGACCTCCAGCGTCCGAACGCCGTGGGCCAGCTGTCGGTGGTCGCCGAGCGGGCCGGCGTCGCGGTCTTCGCGCCCGAGCCCGGCAACGGCGTCGGCGACCCGGTCAAGGTCGCCCAGGACTCGGTCGAGTACGCGCGCACCAAGCAGCACGACGTGGTGATCGTGGACACCGCGGGCCGCCTCGGCATCGACGAGGAGCTGATGCGGCAGGCGGCGGACATCCGCGACGCCGTGCGCCCCGACGAGATCCTGTTCGTCGTCGACGCGATGATCGGCCAGGACGCGGTGAACACCGCCGAGGCGTTCCGCGACGGCGTGGGCTTCGACGGCGTGGTGCTCTCCAAGCTCGACGGCGACGCGCGCGGCGGCGCCGCGCTGTCGATCGCGCACGTCACCGGCCGGCAGATCATGTTCGCCTCCAACGGCGAGAAGCTGGACGACTTCGACGCGTTCCACCCGGACCGCATGGCGTCCCGCATCCTCGGCATGGGCGACGTGCTCAGCCTGATCGAGAAGGCCGAGCAGACCTTCAGCCAGGCCGAGGCCGAGAAGATGGCGGCCAAGCTGGCGAAGGGCCCCAAGGAGTTCACGCTGGAGGACTTCCTGGCGCAGATGGAGCAGGTCCGCAAGATGGGCTCCATCTCCAAGCTCCTCGGCATGCTGCCGGGCATGGGCCAGATCAGGGAGCAGATCAACAACCTGGACGAGCGGGACGTGGACCGCACCGCCGCCATCATCAAGTCCATGACCCCGGCCGAGCGCCAGGACCCCACCATCATCAACGGCTCCCGCCGGGCGCGCATCGCGCGCGGCTCGGGCGTCGAGGTCAGCGCCGTGAAGAGCCTGGTGGAGCGGTTCTTCGAGGCGCGGAAGATGATGTCGAAGATGGCCCAGGGCGGCATGCCTGGGCTGCCGGGCATGCCGGGCGCGGGCGGCGGGGCCACCAAGCGCAAGCCCAAGCAGCAGCAGAAGAAGGCCAAGGGCAAGCGCCGCAGCGGCAACCCGCTCAAGCGGGCCCAGGAGGAGCAGGCCGCGGCCGAGCGCCGCGCCCGGGGCGCGGGCAGCGGCGGCGGCGCGTTCGGCCTGCCGGCGGGCGGGGACAGCCAGGACTTCGAGCTGCCCCAGGAGTTCAAGGACCTGCTGCCGCCCAAGTGAGCCCGGCGGCCCGGCGCCCTGGGCGCGTACCGTGCGCGCGGGTCCGCGCCGCCGGTGCGCGGCGCCCGCGCGGGGCAGCGGCCGCCCG
>NZ_JAVSCF010000314.1:0-6604 GCF_031932565.1 Streptomyces sp. B1866 | reverse complement strand
GTGAAACCACCGGCTGTAGTACTAGGACTCTGGACCCACAGTAGGCCCGTTCGTGTCGTAGCCGGTGGCAACCTCCGATAGTCTTCCTCCGGTGATTACCGGTGAGCTGAAGAGCAAGATCGATCGACTGTGGGAGGCCGTCTGGACCAGCGGCATCTCCAACCCGCTGGAGGCCATCGAGCAGATCACCTACCTGTTGTTTATCCGACGCCTCGACATCATGGAGCAGGCTAAGGAGAACAAGGCGAGCCGTCTCGGGCGGACGGTCGAGAACCCGATCTACACGGACGAGACCAAGGCCCTGCGGTGGTCGTCGTTCACCAACGAGGCGCCCGAGAACATGCTCACCCTGGTGCGTGACGGCGTCTTCCCCTGGTTGCGCAGGTTGGGAGGCGATGACTCCACCTATGCGCATCACATGCGGGACGCACGCTTCACCATCCCGACTCCGAACTTGCTCACCAAGGCCGTCGACATGATCGGCGACATCGACATGGGCGACCGGGACACCAAGGGCGATCTGTACGAGTACATGCTCAGTAAGATCGCCACGGCCGGACAGAACGGACAGTTCCGGACACCTCGGCACATCATCCAGTTGATGGTCGAGATGATGGCCCCGCAGCCGGGCGACGAGATCTGCGACCCGGCGTGCGGCACGGCGGGTTTCCTGGTTGCCTCGGCGGAGTACGTCGAGCGCACGCACCGTGAGGCCCTGTTCGACAAGAAGCAGCGTGAACACTTCAACCAAAGCATGTTCCACGGCTTCGACTTCGACAGCACCATGCTGCGCATCGGCAGCATGAACATGCTGCTGCACTCGGTCGAGAACCCGGACATCCGATACCGCGACTCGCTCGCCCAAAGCGCTGCGGGCGAGGCCGACCGGTACTCCCTCATCCTCGCGAACCCGCCCTTCGCCGGCAGTCTCGACTACGAACAGACGGCCACCGACCTGCAGAAGGTCGTCAAGACGAAGAAGACGGAACTGCTGTTCTTGGCCCTTTTCTTGCGCCTGCTCAAGCCGGGCGGCCGGGCGGCGGTCATCGTCCCGGAGGGCGTGCTGTTCGGGTCCAGCAAGGCGCACAAGGATTTGCGGAAGCTGCTCGTAGAGGGGCACAAGCTGGACGCGGTGGTGAAGCTGCCGAGCGGCGTCTTCAAGCCGTACGCCGGAGTCTCCACAGCCATCCTGTTCTTCACCAAGACCAACAGCGGCGGCACTGACAATGTTTGGTTCTATGAGGTCACAGCGGATGGCTGGAGCCTGGACGACAAGCGCGTGCCGCTATTGCCAATGGACAAGCTCGGCCCGCTCGTTTCCGACGGCGCGCTGAGCGAGGAGGAGCACGCGAAGAACAACCTGCCCGACGTGCTGGCGCGTTGGCGTCGCCGCAACGGAAGTGAACAATACCAGGCCCGGACCGAACAGAGCTTCTGCGTCCCGAAGGCCGACATCGCTGCCCAAGGCTACGACCTTAGCCTCAACCGGTTCAAAGAGATCGTCCACGAGGAGGTCGAGCACCGGGTGCCGGGGGAGGTCATGGAGGAACTGGAAAGGATTGAGGCGGAGATTCAGCAGGGGATGAGTGAGCTGAAGAGGATGTTGGGATGAGTGCCTTCACGTGCCAGACGCTCGCCGACGTTGTCGTTGATGCCAAACCCGGATTCGCCTGCGGCGAGGAAGATCCAAATGGGGTTTTTCAGGTCCGCATGAATAATGTGAGCAAGTCTGGCGAACTGGATCTGACTAAGAAGCGTTACGTACCGGCCGATCACAAGGCTATCAGCAAGACGTTGCTTCGTTCGGGTGACGTCCTCTTCAACTCGACGAACAGTCCTGAACTCGTTGGGAAGACTCTACTCGTCAGCGGGCTTGGCGAGCCAGCAGTTTTCAGTAACCACTTTTTGCGTCTGCGCGTGGACGAAGAGCAACTTGATGCGAATTTTCTATTCCGCTGGCTCCAAAGTCAGTTTCAACGAGGCCTATTCAAGTCGATGTGCAAGCAGTGGGTGAATCAGGCCACTGTAAGTCGCGACGCCCTGCTTGGGCTGCGTGTTCCTGTTCCGCCGCTCGCCGAGCAGCGCCGCATCGCACATCTGCTGAACCACGTGGACGCCCTGCGTGTTAAGCGCCGAGAGGCCATCACCTTCCTCGACGGACTCTCCCAATCTATCTTCCTCGATATGTTCGGTGACCCAAAATCCAACCCGATGAATTGGCCTGTCTGTAAGCTCAGTGCGGCAGCCGCGGAGTTCCGTTATGGAACCTCGAAGAAGTCAGGACCCCATGGGTATCCTACTCTCAGGATCCCGAATATTGTCGGCGGGGCGCTGAATCTGTCCGAAATCAAGACGGTGGAGGTTCTTGATTCGGAATTTCAAAGGTTGCGCCTCGCCGAGGGGGATTTGCTCTTCGTGCGCACCAATGGGAATCCCGACTATGTTGGTAGGTGTGCGACCTTCTGTGGCAAAAGTTTTTCAGGGGTCAATTATCGGCAAGGTGAATTTATTTTTGCTTCATACTTGATCAGGGTGAGGCTCTTGCCTGGGGTTTTGCATCCGATCTATGTGCGCGAATATCTGCTGAGCCCTGCGGGGAGGGCGGCATTGCGCGCGAAATCCAAAACTTCGGCCGGTCAATATAACATCAATATTCAAGGGCTTGGTGCGGTCTCGCTGATGCGCCCGCCGGTTGAGCTTCAAAAACGTTTTACTCAACGAGTCAAGGCTATCGAGGAGTTGA
Organism: Streptomyces sp. B1866; assembly: GCF_031932565.1. Classification (NCBI taxonomy): domain Bacteria; kingdom Bacillati; phylum Actinomycetota; class Actinomycetes; order Kitasatosporales; family Streptomycetaceae; genus Streptomyces; species Streptomyces sp. B1866. The sequence goes on along the minus strand of NZ_JAVSCF010000314.1, from coordinate 3,861 downwards.
AACAGTCACATAGTTCTCACCTCGCCGCCCTCGACGCCCTGTTCGCTACTTTCCAGCACCGCGCGTTTCGCGGCGAACTACGGACCGGTGACGCCGCGTCCGTCGCTTGAGCACCGTTTCTACACGCGTCTGATTCCTCTCTCCGGCCTTCACCAGCGAAAGGTCACCCCCGTGAGCAACTTCGCGTTCCTCCAAGCCGAGTGGCCCGACCTGCACGGCGAAGCCCTGCGCGCCGAGCGCCTGGTCTACGCGGACCCGCGCGCCTCCACGTTCTATGCGCGGCGCGTGCTGGAGCTCGCGATGACCTGGCTGTTCGAGGTGGACGAGACGCTGAAGCTGCCGTACCGCAAGGACCTGGCCGCCATGATCGACGAGCCGACCCTCACCAAGGCGGCCGGTCCCGCGATCCGGACGAAGATGGACGTGATCCGCCGCCAGGGCAACATCGCCGTCCACCGCAAGACGCCCGTCACGCCCAAAGAAGCCGTCCGTACGCTCGCCGAGCTGTTCCACGTCACGTACTGGATGGCCCGCACCTACAGCCGCGACCAGGCCAACCTCCCGGCCCCCGCCCTCACGTTCGACACGGCACTGATCCCCCGCCCGGCCCCTGCCCAGTTGCGGATCGCCAAGCAGGCCGAGCTGAAGGCACAGGAGCAGCAGTACGAGGCGCAGGACAAGGCGCTCGCCGCCGAGCGGAAGAAGAACCGGGACCTCGACGCCGAGATCGCCGAACTGCGCGCGCAGATCAAGGAGGCCAAGGCGGCGAACGAGGCGCGGCCGGACACCCACGACTACAGCGAGGCCGAGACCCGCAGCCTGATCATCGACCTCCTCCTCAAGGAAGCGGGCTGGGCGCTGGCCGACCCCCGGGACCGCGAGTACCCGGTCACCGGGCTGCCCACCACCGCCACTTCCTCCGGCAAGGGGAAGGTCGACTACGTGCTGTGGGACGACGACGGCAAGCCCCTGGCCGTCGTCGAGGCCAAGCGCACCACGCGCGACCCGACGCAGGGCCAGCACCAGGCCAAGCTCTACGCCGACGCCCTGGAAACGCGGTTCCAGCAGCGGCCGGTGATCTTCTACACCAACGGCTACCGCACCCATCTCTGGGACGACCTGCGTTACCCGCCCCGCGAGGTCCAGGGCTTCTACACCAAGGACGAACTGCGCCTTCTGGTCCAGCGCCGCGTCAGCCGCCGCAGCCTCACCACCGAGCCGATCAACGAGGAGATCTCGGGCCGCCACTACCAGGCCCGCGCCATCCGCCGGATCGCCGAAACCTTCCAGCAGGCCTCGTCGCGCCACGCCCTGCTCGTGATGGCGACCGGCTCCGGCAAGACCCGCACCGTGATCGGGCTCGGCGACCTGATGATGCGTGCCAACTGGGCCAAGCGCATACTCTTCCTCGCCGACCGCCGGGCACTGGTCACACAGGCCACCAACGCGTTCAAGAGGCACCTGCCGGGTGTGCCCGTGGTCAACCTGCTGGAGGAGAAGGACCTCAACGCGCGGGTGTTCGTCTCCACCTACCCGACCATGATGAAGCTGATCAACCAGACCGACGCCGAGGGCCGCCGCCCGTTCGGTCCGGGCTTCTTCGACGTGGTGGTCGTCGATGAGGCGCACCGCTCGATCTACCAGAAGTACGGCGTGATCTTCGACTACTTCGACGCCCTACTGGTCGGCCTGACGGCGACGCCCAAGGACGAGGTGGACCGCAACACCTACCGCCGCTTCGCGTTGGAGGACGGCGTCCCCACCGACGTCTACAGCCTGGACGAGGCGGTCGCCGAGAGCTACCTGGTGGCGCCGCGCGTGGTCGACGTCCCGCTGAAGTTCCAGCGCGGCGGCATAAAGTACGACGACCTGTCCGACGAGGACAAGGAGAAGTGGGACGAGACGGAATGGAGCGAGGACGGCACCGTCCCCGACGAGATCACCTCCGAGGAGCTGAACAAGTACCTGTTCAACGCCGACACCGTCGACAAGGCCCTGCAAACACTCATGACGTACGGCTTGAAGGTCGAAGGCGGCGACAAGCTCGGCAAGACCATCATCTTCGCCGCCAACGAAAAGCACGCGAATTTCATCGCCGAGCGGTTCGATAAGAACTACCCTCACCTCAAGGGTAATTTCGCGCAGGTCATCACATACTCCAAGCAGTACGCGCAGAGCCTGATCGACGACTTCTCCGAGCCGTCGAAGCTGCCGCAGATCGCCATCTCCGTGGACATGCTGGACACCGGCATCGACATTCCCGAGGTGGTCAACCTCGTCTTCTTCAAGCTCGTACGGTCCAAGACCAAGTTCTGGCAGATGATCGGCCGGGGCACCCGCCTCGCACCGGACCTGTTCGGTCCCAACCGCAGCAAGGACGGCTTCCTGGTCTTCGACCTGTGCCAGAACATCGAGTTCTTCAACCAGAACCTGATGCGCGCCGAGGGCAGGCTCGCCCCCTCGCTTAGCCAGCGGATCTTCGAGCGCCGGGCCGATCTGCTCCGCGCCCTGGACGAGGCGTCGGACACCGGCCAGGGGGCCGCCGTCGAGCCCGCCGCCCGGCCGGAGGCCGACGGCACCGTCAGCGAGGCCGGTTTGCGCTGGGACCTCGCCAGCCGGCTGCACGACGAGGTGACGGCGATGAACCCGGACAACTTCCTGGTCCGCCCGCACCGCGAGCAGTTGGACGCCTTCGCCGACTTCGACGCCTGGTTGGCGTTCACGCCCGAGGCGCACGCCGAGGTCGTCGACCACCTGGCCGGACTCCCGACCGCCTTCCGTGACAAGGGCGACACCGGCGAGGAGGCCAAGCGCTTCGACCTGCTCGCGCTGCGCCTCCAACTCGCCGTCGTACAGGGAGACCCGGGCTTCACCCGCCTGCGAGCCCAGGTCCAGGAGATCGCCTCAGCCCTGCTCGACCAACTCACCATCCCCGCGGTCAAGGCTCAGCAGCTCTTCCTCGACGAGGTGGCGGGTGACGAGTGGTGGCAGGACGTGACGCTACCCATGCTGGAGACCATGCGGCGGCGCCTGCGCGGCCTCGTGCGTCTGATCGAGAAGGCCAAGCGGAACATCGTCTACACCGACTTCGAGGACGAGCTCGGCGAGCTGACCGCCGCCAGCCTCAGCGGTATGGCGATCGGTACGAACCTCACCCGTTTCGAGCAGAAGGTCCGCATCTACCTCAACACCCACCAGGACCAGCTCGCTGTCCAGAAGATCCGCCGCAACCGGCAGGTCACCGCGCTCGACCTCGCCGAGCTGGAAAAGGTGTTCATCGAGGCGGGCATCGGCACCGCCGAGGACATCGACCACGCCAAGAGCTCCGCCGGTGGCCTCGGCCTGTTTCTCAGGTCCCTGACCGGCCTAGAACGCGGCGCGGCAGCCCTGGCGTTCGACGCCTACCAGCAGGGCAGGACCCTCACCGCCAACCAACTCCGTTTCGTCAACGAGCTGATCGACTACCTGGCCCGCAATGGCACGATTGACGTGGCCTCGCTCTATGAGTCCCCGTTCACGTCGATCGCTCCGACGGGACCCGAGGCGATCTTCCCCAAACCGGAGGTAGACGCCATGGTGAGTGTCATCCACTCGGTGCGCTCCACCGCCGTCGTCAGCGATGGCGCGGCGTGACCGTCAATCCGTAGAGGGGACAAAAATGGCACTCCATGAGGACGATCCCTCGGCGGAAAACTGCCCCGGGACCGGGCAGACCGGCCGTTTGGATTTCAGCGCACCGGGCGACGACTGGTATGTCAGGTGCCCGGTGTGCGGAATGACGTGGGCAGGCGGCAGCCAGATCGTCAGTCCGCACAAGGACTGGCGCAAGGGCTGACTGAGGTTTTCTCAACGAAGATCACT
>NZ_JAVSCF010000313.1:0-6607 GCF_031932565.1 Streptomyces sp. B1866 | reverse complement strand
CCCGCCGGACGCGCGCGGCCCGGACGGCGGCGCCCCGGACGGCCGCTGCCCGTGGGGCGCTGTCCGTCCGTCGCCCGGCGGGCGGCCCTCGGGCCCGGGCCGCCCGCCGGGTGCCGGTGCGGTGCCGGAAGCCGACGGGGTGCGGGGGACTGGGCCGCCGGCGGCCGACGAGCCGTCAGGTCCCGAGGAGAACTCGCAGCCTGGCGGGGTGTCACTTTTCAGCCCGGCGGAAGCGGACGGAGCGTCAGAAGACCCTGAGACCCGCGCTTCTGACGGCGCGTCGGCCCTCTCCGGCCCCTCCGCCGAGCGCGCGCCGTCCGCCCCCTCCCGGTCCGGCGCCGCCTCCGCGGAGTCCGCCGCCCGCCCGCCGGGCGGCGTGGGCACGCGCGGGGGCTGGGCGGGGCGGGGCGGCGTGCGGCGGGGAGTGCGTGCCTGTTCCGCGCCGGTGCTCACCTGCACCCTCCCGCACCCTTCGAGACCTGACTCACGCCGCGCGGCCCGTCGCGCCGCCCCGACGCCTATCGGGGCAGGCCGGCCCGCATGCGGACATCACGCCGCTGACCTCCCGGCAGCGGTGTGCGCGACACTCTACGGTGCCGGGGGCACCGAGCGCACCGACGCCCTCTACCCACCGGTAACGACGTCTGGCAAGCTGCCGTCCATGTCCGTTCACCTCGCCGACCGGGCCCGTTTCGATCGTGCCACCGCCCACCTCGAAGCGCCCTTGGCGATCGTCGACCTCGACGCCTTCGACGCCAACGCCCGGGACCTGGTGCGCAGGGCGCGCGGCAAGCCGATCCGGGTGGCGAGCAAGTCCGTCCGCTGCCGAGCGCTGCTGGAGCGGGTGCTGGAGATGGACGGCTTCTCGGGGATCATGAGCTTCACTCTCGGCGAGTCGCTGTGGCTGGCCCGTACGGGATTCGAGGACATCCTGCTCGCCTACCCGTCGGCCGACCGCGACGGGCTCGCGGCGCTGAGCAGCGACCCGAAGTTCGCGGCGGCCGTCACCGTGACGGTGGACGACATCGGACAGCTCGACCTGCTCGACAGCGTGCGCGGCGGCTGTCAGGAGATACGGGTCTGCCTGGAGTGGGACACCTCGCTGCGGCTGCTGGGCGGCCGGGTGCGCTTCGGCGCGCTGCGCTCGCCGCTGAGCGACCCGGAGCAGGTGGTGGACCTGGCGCGGGCCGTCGCGCGCCGCCCCGGCTTCCGGCTGGTCGGGCTGATGGCCTACGAGGCGCACGTGGCGGGCGTGGGCGACGCGGTGGCCGGGCACCCGCTGCGCTCCCGCGCGGTCCGGCTGATGCAGGACGCCGCGCGCCGGGACGTGGCCGCGCGCCGGGCCGAGGTGGTGCGGGCCGTGCGGGAGGTGGCCGACCTGGAGTTCGTCAACGGCGGCGGCACGGGCAGCGTGCAGTACACCGCGGCCGAGGCGGCGGTGACGGAGATCGCCGCCGGTTCGGGGCTCTACCAGCCCCGCCTGTTCGACTCCTACAGCTCCTTCCGCGGCCGCCCCGCCGCGCTGTACGCCCAGCCGGTGGTGCGCAGGCCCGGCGCGGGCGTGGTGACGGTGCTCGGCGGCGGCTACCCCGCCTCGGGGCCCGCGGGCGCGGACCGGCTGCCCGCGCCGTACCTGCCCGAGGGGCTGCGCTACGACCCGGCCGAGGGCCCGGGCGAGGTGCAGACGCCGCTGCTCGGGGCGGCGGCCGACGGCCTGGCGATCGGCGACAAGGTGTGGTTCCGGCACGCCAAGGCGGGCGAGCTGTGCGAGCGCTTCGACGCGCTGCACCTCATCGACGGTGAGTGGCTGACGGCCACCGTGCCGACGTACCGGGGCGAGGGCCGTACGTTCCTGTGACCCGCGGGCCCGTACGGTACGGACCCGTACGCCCCGGCCCCGGACGCGCCCGGCCGCGAGCCCCGGCCCGTCGGCCGCCGCGGCTCACAGGGGCGTGACGTACGCCCCCGCGATGCCGCCGTCGACCAGGAACTCCGAGGCGTTGACGAACGAGGAGTCGTCGCTGGCGAGGAACGCGACGGCCGCGGCGATCTCCTCCGGCTCGGCGAAGCGGCCCACCGGCACGTGCACCAGGCGGCGCGCCGCGCGCTCCGGGTCCTTGGCGAACAGCTCCTTCAGCAGCGGGGTGTTGACCGGCCCCGGGCACAGCGCGTTGACCCGGATGCCCTCCCGCGCGAACTGCACGCCCAGCTCGCGCGACATGGCCAGCACGCCGCCCTTGGACGCCGTGTAGCTGATCTGCGAGGTGGCGGCGCCCATGACGGCCACGAAGGACGCCGTGTTGATGACCGACCCGCGCCGCTGGCGGCGCATGTAGGGGATCGCGGCCTTGCAGCACAGGTACACCGACGTGAGGTTGACCTCCTGCACCCGCTGCCAGGCCGCCAGGCCGGTGGTGAGGATGGAGTCGTCCTCCGGCGGCGAGATCCCGGCGTTGTTGAACGCCACGTCCACCGAGCCGTAGGTGTCGTACGCGGCCTGGAACAGCGCCTCGACCTGCCCGGGGTCGGTCACGTCGGTGCGGACGAACAGCCCGCCGGCCTCTGCCGCGGCGGCCTCGCCGGTGGCCGGGTCGATGTCCGCGCACACCACGTGCGCTCCCTCGGACGCCAGGCGCCGGACGGTGGCCAGGCCGATGCCGCTGCCCGCGCCGGTGACGACGGCGGTGCGGCCCACCAGGCGGCGGCAGACGGGGCTCTCGGTCACTCAGGTCTCCTCGGTGCTGATGAACACGTTCTTGGTCTCGGTGAAGGCGGCCAGCGCGTCCGGGCCCAGCTCCCGGCCGAGGCCGGACTGCTTGTAGCCGCCGAAGGGGGTCCAGTAGCGCACGCTGCTGTGCGAGTTGACCGACAGGTTGCCCGCGGCGACCGCGCGCGTGACGCGCAGCGCGCGGCCGACGTCGCGGGTCCACACCGAGCCGGACAGGCCGTAGTCGGTGGCGTTGGCCAGCCGCACGGCGTCGGCCTCGTCCTCGAAGGGCAGCACGGCGGCCACCGGGCCGAAGATCTCCTCGGCCGCGACCCGGTCGCCGGGCCCGGCGGCCTCCACCACGGTCGGCGGGTACCAGTAGCCCCGGCCCGCGGGCGCGGACCCGCGGATGGCCGCGGGCGCGTCCTCGGGCACGTAGGACCGTACGCGCTCGCGCTGGGCGGCGGAGATCAGCGGGCCCATCCGGGTGGCGGGGTCGGACGGGTCGCCGACCGCCCAGGACGTCACGGCCGGCTCCAGCAGCTCCATGAACCGGTCGTAGACGGAGCGCTGCACCAGGATGCGGCTGCGCGCGCAGCAGTCCTGGCCGGCGTTGTCCAGGAAGGAGGCGGGCGCGGCGCGCGCGGCCCGCTCGACGTCGGCGTCGGCGAAGACGATGTTCGGGCTCTTGCCGCCCAGCTCCAGCGTCACGCGCTTCACGCCCGCCGCGCACCGGGCCATGATCTCCTTGCCGGTCGCCGTGGAGCCGGTGAAGACCACCTTGGCCACGCGCGGGTGGTCCACCAGCGCCCGGCCGGCCACCGGGCCGTGGCCCGGCAGCACCTGGAAGACCCCCTCGGGCAGCCCGGCGTCCAGCGCCAGCCCGGCCAGGCGCAGCGCGGTCAGCGGGGTGGTCTCGGCGGGCTTGAGGACCACGGCGTTGCCCGCGGCCAGCGCGGGCGCGGTGCCCCAGGCGGCGATGGGCATGGGGAAGTTCCACGGCGCGATGACGGCGACGACGCCCAGCGGCTCGTGGAAGGTGACGTCGAGGCCGCCGGGCACGGGGATCTGCCGGCCGCTCAGCCGCTCCGCTCCCCCGGCCGCGTACTCCAGCAGGTCGCGCACGTTGCCCGCCTCCCAGCGGGCGTCGGCCACCGGGTGGCCGGCCTCGCGGACCTCAAGACGGGCCAGTTCCTCCCGGTGCGCGTCGACGGCGGCGGCGAACCGGCGCAGCAGCCGCGCCCGGTCGGCCGCCGCCAGGCGGGCCCAGCCGCGCTGGGCCCGCTCGGCGCGTACGACGGCGGCGTCCGCGTCGGCCGCGGAGGCGGCCGGGACGGTGGCGACGACCTCCTCGGTCGCCGGGTTCAGCACCGTCAGGGTGTCGGGGGCGGGGGAAAGGTCGGGCACGGTCGCGGCTCCTCACATCCGCTCGAAGGAGCGGTATCGCTCCCAGTCCGTGACGGCGGTGTCGTACGCCTCCTGCTCGGCGCGCGCCATGGTGAGGTAGTGCTCGACCACCTCGTCGCCGAACGCGGCCCGGGCCACCGGGCCGGCCTCCCACAGCTCGGCGGCGTCCCGCAGCGTGGCCGGCACGCGCGGCAAGTCGCTCGCGTAGGCGTTGCCGGTGCAGGCGGCGGGCGGCGCCAGCTCCGCGTCGATCCCGTGCAGCCCGGCCGCGATCATGCCCGCGACGGCCAGGTAGGGGTTCACGTCGCCGCCGGGCAGCCGGTTCTCCAGGCGGTGGGAGGGGCCGCGGCCGACGACCCGCAGCGCGCAGGTGCGGTTGTCCGGGCCCCAGGCGACGGCCGTCGGCGCGAAGGAGCCGCTGCGGAAGCGCTTGTAGGAGTTGATGTTCGGCGCGTACAGCAGGGTGAACTCGCGCAGGCAGGCGAGCTGCCCGGCCAGGAAGTGCCGCATGGTGGCCGACATGCCGTACGGGCCGGAGTCGTCGGCGAGCACGGGCCGGCCGTCCGCGTCGCGCAGCGAGAGGTGGACGTGGCAGGAGTTGCCCTCCCGCTCGTCGTACTTGGCCATGAAGGTGAGCGCCACGCCCTCCTGCGCGGCGATCTCCTTCGCGCCGGTCTTGTAGACGGCGTGCTGGTCGCAGGTGGTGAGCGCGTCCGCGTACCGGAAGGCGATCTCGTGCTGGCCGAGGTTGCACTCGCCCTTGGCGGACTCCACGGCCATGCCGGCCGCGCCCATCTCGTTGCGTAGGCGGCGCAGCAGCGGCTCGACGCGGCCGGTGCCGAGGATGGAGTAGTCGACGTTGTACTGGTTGGCCGGGGTCAGGCCCCGGTACCCGGCGTCCCACGCCTGCTCGTAGGTGTCCTTGAAGACCATGAACTCCAGCTCGGTGCCCACGTACGCGCGCCAGCCGCGCTCGGCGAGCCGGTCCAGCTGGCGGCGCAGGATCTGGCGCGGCGAGGCGGCGACCGGCGAGCCGTCGTGCCAGGCCAGGTCGGCGGTGATGAGGGCGGTGCCGGGGTGCCAGGGCACGCGGCGCAGGGTGCCGGGGTCGCCGTGCAGCGCGAAGTCGCCGTAGCCGCGCTCCCAGGAGGCCATGGCGTATCCGTCGACGGGGGTCATGTCGGCGTCGACGGCGAGGAGGTAGTTGCAGCCCTCGGTGCCGTGCTGAAGGACCTCGGACAGGAAGAAGCGGGCGGCGAACCGCTTGCCCTGGAGCCTGCCCTGCATGTCGGTGAAGGCGAGGACGACGGTGTCGATCTCCCCGGCCTCGACCAGGGCGCGCAGGTCGGCGACGGAGAGCGGGGGCGGGCGGTCTGCCACGGGGAGGTGCCTCCTGTCGGGGGTCGGCCGGAGATCATAAGGTAGGCGATCCCGCCGTCCCGCGACGACGGGGGGCGTTCCTTCCGCCGGGCGCGTACGGGCGCGGTGGGCCCGTACGGTGCGGGCCGCCGGCCGGGCCCCGGGCCGGGCGCCCATGGCGGCTCCGCACGCGCGACATCCCGGCACCCCTCAGGACATCCGACGCCCAGACGACCGACGCCCAGACGACCGGCATCCCGACGACCGGCATCCCGACGACCGGCATCCAGACGACCGGCATCCAGACATCCAGCCGCCCCGACGCCCAGGAGCAGCCCATGGCCGCCGCAGCCGAGCGCCGTACGCCCCTCATCGGCGTGTCCACCTACCTCGAATCCTCGGTCCGCTGGGACGCGTGGGACCTGCCCGCGGCCCTGCTGCCCGCCGGCTACCACCGGCTCGTGGCCGATGCCGGGGGCCTGGCCGCCCTGCTGCCGCCGCAGGAGCCCCGGACGGCCGCCGAGGTGGTCGCGCGGCTGGACGGCCTGGTCGTGGCGGGCGGGCCGGACGTGGAGCCCGTACGGTACGGGGCCGGCCCGCACCCGCGCACCGGCCCGCCCGCGCGGGAGCGCGACGCGTGGGAGCTGGCGCTGATCGACGCGGCGCTGGCGGGCGGCGTGCCGCTGCTGGGGATATGCCGCGGCATGCAGCTGCTGAACGTGGCGCGGGGCGGCACGCTCGTGCAGCACCTGCCGGACGTGGTCGGCCACGAGGGGCACGTCGGCCCACCGGGGGCCTTCGGCCGGCACGAGGTGCGGCCGGTGCCCGGGACGCTGCTGGCGGCGGCGGTGCCGGAGCCGTGCACCGTGCCCACCCGCCACCACCAGGCGGTGGACCGGCTCGGCGCGGGCCTGGTCGCCTCGGCGCACGCGGCGGACGGGACGGTGGAGGCGGTGGAGCTGCCGGGGGCGGCGTCGTTCGTCCTGGGCGTGCAGTGGCATCCGGAGATGGACGACACGGGCGACACGCGGGTGATGCGGGCGCTGGTGGCGGCGGCGGGCGGGTAGGGCGCCCGGGGTCCCGGGCGCGGGCCCGGCCACCGGCCCGGAGCCTGGCCGGGCCCCGGGTCCGAGG
>NZ_JAVSCF010000312.1:0-6663 GCF_031932565.1 Streptomyces sp. B1866 | reverse complement strand
CGCTGGGCCGCCCCGGCTGGGCCGGGCGGCGCCGCCCGGCGGTCGCGCCGCAGTACCCGCCGGCCGCCGCCGCGGACCGCGCCCGGCAGGCCGTCACCGTGCTGCACCTGGCGGGCCCGTCCTTCGGCCGCGGCCAGGACCCGGCCGCGCTCCAGGCGGCCGTGTGGGGCGACCTCATGCAGCTCACCGACGCCGGCGCCCCGGCCCCCGACCTGCTGGTCGTCACCGGCGACCTGACCGCCTCCGGCAGCCCGCGCGAGTGCGACCAGGCGCTGGCGTTCCTCACGGGCTTACGCTCGCTGCTCTCCCTGGAGGCGCACCGGGTCGCCGTGGTGCCCGGCGGCCAGGACGTCAGCCTCGCCGCCTGCCGCGCGTACTTCGCCACCTGCGAGGCGGACGAGATGCGGCCCCGGGCCCCGTACTGGCCCAAGTGGCGGCACTACCACCGGTTGTTCCACGAGCTGTACCAGGGCCTGGACGCCGTGTTCGACAGCGACCAGCCCTGGACCCTCTTCCCGGTCCCCGAGCTGCACACCGTCGTCGCCGGCCTGAACTCCTCGATGGCCTACAGCCACCGCGCCGAGGACCGGTACGGGCTGCTGGGGCGCGAGCAGGCGACCTGGTTCGCGCAGGTGCTGCGCGCGTACGAGGACGAGGGCTGGCTGCGCGTGGGCGCGCTGCGCCACCCGGTCGCCGACGCGCGCCCGCCCGCCGGGACGGGCCCGGCCACGGGCGCCGCGGCCACGCTGGGCGCCGGTCTCGGCCCCGGGCCGCTGCGCGACGCCGACGTGCTGTCCCGGCTGACCGCGCCCCGGCTGCACCTGCTGCTGCACGGTCCGGCGGGCCACCGGGAGGCGGCCGACGCGCCGACCGACGGCACGCTGCCGGCCGCCTCCGGCGCGTACGAGCTGCCCGTGTTCGGCGCCGCCGGGCCCGGCCGCCACCAGCTGCTGTCCGTCACCCCGGACGGGGTCACCCGCTGGGTGCCGGACGGGCCCGGCGGCGAGCCGCGGCGGTTCGCCGCCCCGTGGCGGGCGGCCCACCGCGCGTTCGCCCCGGCGGACGGCCCGGCCGCCGGGCCCGGCGCCGACGAGCCGCCCGGGCCGAACGGTCCGCACGCGCGGGCGTCCGACACCCTCCCCGGCGGGGTACGCACCGACGGTTCACGTACGGACGGGGTACGTGCCGACGGCGTACGTACGGACGGTGTACGAACCGGCGGCGCCCGCGCGGACCACTCCCGGCCGCACGCCGCGCCGGACGCCCCGCCCGGCCCCGTCCCGCGCGACCCGGCCCCCGCCCCCGACCCCGTATCCGACCCGCCCGACCCGCCCGGTCCGTCCGACGCTTCCGAGACGCGCGCCGTCGACAGCCCGCTCGACGCGCTCCTGGCCCGCGTCGCCGAGGTGTGCCGCACCCGCCACGAGGGCACCCAGCTGCGCCGCGTGCCCGGCAGCCCGCCGCAGCTGCTGGTGACCTGGCCGGAGCCGGAGTTCGTCGTGCGCCAGCAGCGCGTCGCCGTGTGCGTGGGCACGCCCACCGCCGAGGACGTCGACCGCTTCGTGGACCACGTGCACGCCTCCGACCCCGAGCCGGACGCCGAACTGGTCCACGACGGCCCGCCGCCCGCCCGCGAGCTGCGCGACCGGGCGCGTCGGCGGGGCGTGCGGGTGCGCAGCTTCACCGAGTTCCAGGGCCTGCTCGACCTGCGCGGGTACGTGGCGGCCCAGAGCGAGCGGCTGCGCGCCGACCGGAGTTACGCGCCCGACCTGTACCTGCCGCACCGCTTCCGGGAGGCCGAGCGCCCCGGCGGCGAGCGCCCAGGCGGGTCGGACGGCGACGAGGACCGCGAGGGCCTGGTCGAGGAGGTGCTGCGGCTGCTCGACGCCGACCACGGCCGCTTCCTGCTGCTGCTCGGCGACTTCGGCCACGGCAAGACGTACGCGCTGCACGAGCTGGCCCGCCGCATCCCCGAGGAGCTGCCCCGGCTGACCCCGCTGCTGATCGAGCTGGGCGGTCTTGACAAGGCGCACACCCTCGACGGGCTGGTCGCCGCGCACCTCGCGAGCCACGGCGTGGACACCATCGACCTGCGCGCCTTCCGCTACATGCTGCGCCAGGGCCGCATCGTGCTGGTCTTCGACGGCTTCGACGAGCTGGTCAACCAGGTCTCCTACGACCGCGCGGCCGACCACCTCCAGGTCCTGCTGGACGCCGCCGTGGACAACGCGAAGATCGTCGTCAGCAGCCGCACCCAGCACTTCAGGTCCCAGGCGCAGGTCCTCACCGCCCTCGGCGAGCGGGTGGGCCTGCTGCCGCAGCGCCGGGTGCTGGCCCTGCGCGCGTTCACCCCGCGGCAGATCCGCGCGTACCTGGTCAACCGGTACGGCGACGAGCGGGCCGCCGACCGCCGCATGCGCCTCCTCCAGGGCATCCCCGACCTGCTCGCGCTGTGCGCCAACCCGCGCCTGCTGAGCTTCGTCGCCGACCTCGACCACGACCGGCTGCGCGCGGTGGCCGGGGCCGGGCGCGCGCTCAGCCCGGCCGGGCTCTACCAGGAGGTGTTCGCGTCCTGGCTGGAGTTCGAGGTGCGGCGCGGGCACGGCCGTCCCGGCGCGGTGCCCGGCCTCGCGGTCGGCCAGCTGTGGGAGGCGGTCACGGCGCTGGCCCTGCGGCTGTGGGACACCGGGCGCAACGCGCTGCGCGTCGACGAGCTGACCGACGTGACCGAGGTGCTGACCGGGCTCGCCGAGACCCGCCTGTCGGTGCCGATGGCCGCGCACGCGGTCGGCTCCGGCAGCCTGCTGGTGCGCACCGACGAGGGCCTGTTCCAGTTCATCCACGGCTCGGTGGTGGAGTGGCTGATCGCCCGGGAGGCCGCGGCGCGGCTGGCCCGCGGCGACCTGGGCCTGCTGGGCCGCCGCCCGCTGACCCAGCTCGCGGTGGAGTTCCTGTGCGACCTGGCCGACCGCCGCGTCCTCCTGGCGTGGGTCGACCGGGTGCTGGCCGGGCACCACGCGCGTGCGGACGGCCACGCGCCGGACGGCCAGGCCACGGACGCGACGGACGGGACCGGCGGCGCGACCGGCAACGTGACCGACGGCGGAGCGGCCGCCCGCGCGGGCGGCGACTCCGCGCCGCACCGGGTCGGCGAGGGCTCCGAGATCGCCCGGGCCAACGCGCTGAAGGTGCTGGGCCGGCTGCGCGTCCCCGCCCACACCGACCTGCGCGGCGCCCTGCTCGCCGGCGAGGACCTGTCCCACCGCGACCTGTCCGGCGTGGACCTCACCGGCGCCGACCTCACCGACGCCCGGCTCACCGGCGCGGGCCTGGCCGGGGCCGTGCTGCGCGGCGCCCGGCTGGCCGGGGCCCGGCTGGACGACGCCGACCTGTCCGCCACCGACCTGCGCGGCGCCGACCTGCGCCGGGCCCGGCTGGTGCGTACCGACCTGCGCGGCGCCCGGGTCGCGGGCAGCCACTGGCACCGGGCCGCGCTGATCGGCGCGCGGGCCGACGAGGCCGTGCTGTCCGCGCCGGAGCTGCGGCTGGCCGCCGTCGCGCCCGGCCTGCCGGTGGAGCCCGGGCTGCGGCCGCCCACCGTGGGCGTGCCGTACGGGTTCCACGCGCGCACCTCGCGGCTGCCCGACCCCGTCGCGTACAGCCCGGACGGCGAGCTGCTGGTCGTCGGCAGCGACGGCGGCGGCGTGCTGGTGTGCGACGCGGCCACCGGCACCGCGCTGCGCACGCTCCAGGGCCACGTGGGCCGCGTCTACGCCGTGCAGTTCCGCGGCCGGGTGCTGGCCACCGGCGGGTCGGACGGCGCGGTCCTGCTGTGGGACCCGGTGTCCGGGCGGTGCCGGCACCGGCTGGAGATCCACCCGGACGGCGTGTGGCCGGTGACCCTGGACGAGGAGGGCCGGCTGCTGGCGACCGGCGACGCCGAGGGCACGGTCACGCTGTGGGACGCCGCGTTCGGCACCGAGGTCCACCTGCTGCCCGGCCACACCGCGCCGGTGTTCATCGCCGAGTTCGGCCCGGACGGCCGCACGCTGGTCACGGCCGACGCCGCCGGGGACGTGCGGCTGTGGGACACCCGCTCCGGCCGCCTGCTCGGCGCGCTGGAGGGCCACAGCGGCGCCGTCTTCCGCGCCAGGTTCAGCCCGGACGGCACGCTGCTGGCGACCAGCGACGCGGGCGGCGAGGGGCGCGGCGGCGCGGTGCGGCTGTGGAGCACGGCCGACTGGAGCCTGAAGCACACCCTCACCGGGCACACCGGCCGGGTGTACGTGCTGGACTTCCACCCCGGCGGCCGCCTCCTGGTCAGCGGCGACACCGACGGCCGGGTGCTGCTGTGGGACCCGGCGGCGGGCACGCCCGCGTGGCGGGCCACCGGCTGCACCGGAGCCGTCTACCAGGCCGTGTTCTCGCCCGACGGCACGGTGCTCGCGGCGGGCGACAGCGACGGCAGGGTCCGGGTGTGGGGCGTTCCGGCGCCCGGTCCGGCACCGGCCCCGGCCCCGGCGGGCGGCGGAGACCCCGGCGCCCCGCCCGCGAGCCCCGCCCCGCCCGGGACCCCGGCCCCGCCCGCCCCCGCGCTGGTGCCGCTGCGCCGCCAGCCGCCCGAGCACCTGGGCTCGGTGTGGGCCTGCCGCTTCCGGCCGCGCCCCGGCCCCGGGGACGGGCCGGCGCCGCCCGCGCAGGCCGACGGCGGCGCCCTCATGGTGACCGTCGGCAACGACGGCGTGGTCCGCCTGGTCGACCCCGCCACCGGCCAGGGCCGCCGCATCCTGCGCGGGCACGGGCGGCGGATCGGCTCGCTGTCCTTCAGCGCGGACGGCTCGCTGCTGGCCGCCGGCGGCAACGACGGCGTCGTACGGGTGTGGGACCCGGCCACCGGCCGCCGCCTGCGGGAGCTGACCGGCCACAGCGACCGCCTGGTGTCCGCCGTCTTCGGCCCGCGCGGCTCCCTGCTGGGCACGGCGAGCAACGACGGCGACGTGTACCTGTGGGACGCGGCCACCGGCGAGTACCAGCGCGAGATCGACGCCGAGACCGAGCACGTGTGGGCCGAGGCGTTCAGCGCCGACGGCGAGCTGCTGGCCACCGCCAACGACGACGACACCGTCCGGCTGTGGTACCGCGCCACCGGCGCCCACCGGACCACTCTGGCCAAGCACCGCGGCCGGGTCCGCTCGATCGCCTTCGCGGCGGACGGGCGGCGGCTGGCGACCGGCTGCGACGACAGCTATGTACGCCTGTGGGACGTGGCCGACGGCCGCCTGGCCGCCCAGCTCGACGGCCATACGGACCGGGTGTACGCGGTGGTGTACGGCACCGACGGCGAGAGTGACGGCGGCGGGCGCGCCGGGCGGCCGTGGCTGGCGAGCGCGTCGTGGGACGGGCAGGCCATCGTCTGGGACGGCGACCGGCCGGTCCGCCGCCTGACCGGCCACTCCGGCCGCCTGTGGGCCGCCGCCGCCCACCCGACGCGGCCGCTGCTGGCCACCGGGGGCGACGACCGCACCGTACGGCTGTGGAACCCGCTGGACGGCACCGAGGCCGCCGTCCTCACCGGCCACCTCGGCCGGGTGCTCGCCCTGGCCTTCAGCCCGGACGGCTCCCTGCTGGCCAGCGGCGGCGAGGGCGGCGTCGTCGGGCTGTGGCGGGTGTCCGGCGACGGCGCCTGCGAGCAGCGCGCCACCCTGATCGGCACGCCGGGCGGCTGGGCGGCACTGAGCCCGTCCGGCGGCTACAAGTACGGGGACGACGTGGCGGGCGAGTTCTGGCACGTGGTCGGCATGTGCCGGTTCGAGCCCGGAGAGCTGGACGGGCACCTGCCGGGAGTGGGCCGCCTCCCGTTGGACGAGCGGCTGACGTAGGCCCTCCCGCCGTGGTCACGCCGCGGGGCCCGGCCCTCCGGCGGACGACGCTCCCGTGACGACGGGGGACTCCGGGCCGGCTCCCGCAGGCCCGGGCCCGGGTGCCGCGGCCGCCGTCCGGGCCAACCCGGCGGCGCCCCGGCGCGGCCCGCCGGTGGCCCGGAGACGGCGCCCGGCCCGCCGCGCGACGGCCCGGCGCCGCCCTGGCACACCGGCCGTTCACCCGGACACCCGACCGAGATGCCCCTTTCGTGCGGTCGTGTGACGCTGATTGCGTCGTTCGACCGTTCGGCTCGGAGGGTGGCGGCTGTGCTTGTGGCGTTGCGCTCGCTGTTCGCGGTGGCCTCCGTGTGCGTCGCGGTCCTGCTCCCGGCCCCGGCGGCCGACGCGGCCGGCGGCGGCTGGTCGGACCGGGCCCGCCCGGGCCGCCCGCACCCGGACCCTTACGCCGACCACGCGGACCGTACGGACCACGGGAACGGCGCGGACCCCACCGGCCGCGGGGACCGCGCGGCCCCGGCCGACCCCCTCGACCACTCCGGCCGCCCAGACGGTACGGACGGTACGGACCGTACGGACCGCGCCGACTCGGACGCGGACCCGTACGCCGGTCCGTACGACCGTACAGAGGCCGACGGCACGGACGCCGACCCCGCCGACACCGGCCGCACGTTCGTCGGCAGCACGTTCGCCGGCCGCGCCGACGTGCGCCGTGCGGACTCCGGCCGGCCGCCCGCCCGCCCGGGGCGGCGGCAGGGCCGGCGGGGCCGCCGCACGGCCGCGG
>NZ_JAVSCF010000311.1:0-6738 GCF_031932565.1 Streptomyces sp. B1866 | reverse complement strand
CGGCCACTCGCGGCGTTGGCGAAACGTCCGAACAGAATCACTATTCGGACGCCTCGCCGCCTTGCGATTGACCGCATCTGACGCCGCTCGCTGATCCACCAGGGGTTACGGCACAGCCTTTAGTCGGTGGGGATGCGCGGCCGGGTGCCCTCGCGCAGCACGGTGGCCTCGATGAGGCCGTAGGGGCGGTCGGCCGCGTGGTAGACCTCGTTGTCGTTCGTCAGCCCGAAGGGTTCCAGGTCCACCAGGAAGTGGTGCTTGTTGGGCAGCGACAGGCGGATCTCCTCGACCCAGGGCCGGGCCTCGACCACGCGCGCGCCCATCGCGTACAGGGTCTGCTGGAGGGAGCGCGAGTACGTCCCGGCGAACGCCCGCAGCAGGTCCTCGCGCACCTCGGCATAGCCGCGGTCCCAGTCGGGCGCGGGCTGCCCGGCGGCGCCGTCCCAGGCGGCGCGCCAGCGGGCGGTGACGTCGGTGGCCAGCACCCGGTCGCCGGTCTCCCGCAGCGTGGTGTACGGGTCCGTCACGAAGCCGCGGAACTCCGAGTCGGTGGTGTTCATGACGGTCAGTCCGGTCAGGCCCGAGACGACCTCGAACCGCTCGCCGTCGTAGCCGACCTGCGCGGTGCGGGTCTCCCGCCCCGCGCGGACGAAGGAGTGCCCGGTGCCGTCCTGCGCCGACCCGATGCGCTCCCACGCGTACTCCGCCAGCCGCACGCGCGCGGTGGTGACGGCCTCCTGGCTGGTGACGAAGTGGCGGGCGAGCAGGGCGCCGAAGTCCTCGGGCGAGGCGACGCCGTGCCGCCGGGCGAAGGCGTAGACGGTGTTCTTGGCGGTGTCGGTGGGCAGCACGTTGGCGTTGCTGCCGGAGAGGTGGACCTCGTCCATGGCGCCGGTCAGCGCGATGGACACGTTCAGGTCGCGGACGCGGTGGGTGCGGCCGTCCCGGGTGACCCGTACGACGCGGGTCTCGGCCTTGCCGTACTGGTTCTGGCCGAGCACCGCGCGCCCGGCGGGCGGCGAGGGCACGGCGGCCGGGTCCGTGGTGTTCACCATGGCGGTCAGCTCCCTCGGTAGACGGAGTAGCCGTACGGGCTGAGCAGCAGCGGCACGTGGTAGTGCCGGCCCGGCTCGACGGCGAAGGCCGCCGTGACCTCCGGGAAGAACGGCCCGCCGACCGCGAACTCCAGCCGCGCGTGCGTGGCCCCGGGCGGCAGCGGAGGCAGGCCCGCGCACCGGCCGTCGGCGTCCGTGGTGGCGGCGGCGTGCGCGGCCCAGGGCTCGTGCGGGCCGGTGCGCACCGACAGCACCACGCCGACGCCCGCGGCGGGCCGGCCGGCGCCGGTGTCCAGGACGTGGGTGGACACGGAGGTCGTCATCGCGGGTCCTCCACAGGGTCGTACGGGTCCGGGGCGGCCTCGGCGCCGGGGTCCGCGGCGAGCCGGGCGAGCCGGATGCGGTTGATCTCTCCCAGTTCCGCGCGGACGATCTCCCGCTCGGTGTCCGCGTCGTTGCCGATGCGCGCGAGCAGGGCGGCGCGCACCTCCGCGCCGGTGCGGCCGGTGGCGCAGATCAGGAAGACGTGGCCGTGCCGCTCCTGGTACGCGAGGTTCAGGGCGAGCAGGTCGGCGCGCTCGGACTCCTGCACGCCGCTCTGCTCGCGCGCGGAGGCGCCGCCGCCGGGGCGGCCGATGGGCGGGTGCCCGGCGACCGCCTCGGCGAGGCCGTCGTCGGACAGGCCCGCCGTGGCCCGGCCGCCCGCGGCGAGCAGGGCGGGCAGGCCGTCGTAGGGCCGCCCGGCGGCCACCGCCGCGCACCACTCCCGGCTGGCGCACACCTCGCGCAGCAGGGCGGCGGCGCCGGTGGCGTCCGCCGCGTTGAGCCGGGCCAGCCCCGGCGTGGCGCTCGCAGTCACAGCGCAGAAGCTACCACGCCGTGTCAACAGTTTGTTGAAACCATGGGAGCGCCCAGGGCGCCGTTGATCCGATCGGATGACTTCCGGCCGCGCGCCGCCGATCATCCGGACGCGCGGGGAAGCTCCACGGTGGCCCGGACGTCGAAGAAAGGGATACCGCCATGGCCACGAGCATGCAGCAGCAGACCGCAGGCGAGGCGATCGCCGAGATCAACACCCCCGAGCACATCGGACGCATGCTGATCGCGCGGGCGCTGCAAGGGGCCGCGAAGCAGCAGCAGGCGGGCAAGAGCGGCCCGTACGAGACCACCATGCAGGTCATGGTGTCGCTCGACGACGACAAGGACCTCGCGGCGCGCAACGTCGAGGGGGGATGTTTCTGTATCCACGTACACGGCGGCTGGGTCTGCTTCTGCCCTGAGCTGTGAGCGGCCGGTCGCCCCGCTCAGCGTCCCTGCGGGGCGACCGCTCCCGGCCGAAAAAGGTGATACACCGCCAGGTGGACGGCCGGGCCCTCCGCGGGTCCGGCCGCCTCGCCGCACAGCCTCCTACCTGGGGCGTTGCGGACCGCTGCCGGTTTCCCGGTTGAGGTAGTTGTAGACGGTGAAGCGGCTCACGCCGAGCGCGCTCGCCACGGTCTCCACGCCGTGCCGTACGGAGAACGCGCCGCGCTGCTCCAGCATGCGCACGATCGACTGCTTGGTCTCGCGGTCCAGGTCCGCGAGCGGCCTGCCGTGCCGGCGCCGCAGGTCGGCGAGGATGCGGTCGAGGGACTCCGCCAGGTGCGGCAGCCGTACGGCGACCACCGCCCGGCCCTCCCAGGACAGCACGACGTCGTCCTCCGCGGCGCGCTCGGGCGGGATCAGCTCGCCGCCCATGGCGTCGACCAGCGGCTTGACCGCCGCCGCGAACGGGTGGTCGTCCGGCCCGGTCACGGCGCGCCCTCCGCGCCGCCCGGGTCGCCGCCCGGCGCGTCCTGCGGCAGGACGTTGACCTGGAGCGAGACGCGGGTCGCCCCGGCCTGGAGCGTGGCGCGCAGCAGCTCCCGCACGGCGGCCAGCACGGTCTCCGCCGGCCCTTCCGCGGTGTTGCCGAAGGGGCCGACGTCGACCGCGTCCAGCTCGGCGGCCCGTACGACCTCGCGGGCCACCAGGGCGTGCCGCGGCAGCTCTTCGAGGTCGAACGGCTCGGTGGTGAAGTCAACCCTGAGTCTCACAGCGCCAACCTAGACCCTGGGCCGTCCCGCGGGACGTACGGGCCGGGCGGACGCCGCGGGGCCCGCGTGAGGCGCCCGGCCCCCGTCCTACACCGGTTCGCGCGTCAGCGCCTCCCGCAGCACCGCCTTGCGGATCTTGCCGCTCGACGTCAGCGGGAACTCGGCCATCACCCGCACCCGCCGTGGGATCTTGAAGCGGGCGAGCCGGCCGCGGCAGAAGCCGTCGACCTCCTCGGCGGTCAGGTCCCCGGCGCCGTCGGCGAGGATCACGCAGGCCACCACCTCCTCGCCGTGCGCCTCGTCCGGCACGCCGACCACCTGCACGTCGGCGATCTTCGGGTGCGCGTACAGGAACTCCTCGATCTCCCGCGGCGAGATGCTCTCCCCGTCCCGGATGATCATGTCCTTGATGCGGCCCACGATCCGGACGTACCCGTCCTCGCCCATCTCCGCGAGGTCGCCGGTGTGCATCCAGCGCGCCGCGTCCACGACCTCGGACGTGCGCTCCGGCTCCTGCCAGTAGCCGAGCATGACGCCGTGGCCGCGCACGCACAGCTCGCCCCGGCCGCCGCGGGGCACCGTGAGCCCGGTGACCGGGTCGGTCACCTTGACCTCGACGTGCGGCAGGACCTCGCCGACCGTGCCGGCGCGGCGCTCGGCGTCGTCACCGCGGCGGGTCAGGGTGGCCACCGGCGAGGTCTCGGTCATGCCGTAGGCGACGGCGACGTCGGCCATGTGGAGCTCGGACATGACACGCTTCAGCACCTCGGGCGGGCACGGCGAGCCGCCCGTGATCCCCGTGCGCAGCGACGTGAGGTCGTACGTGGCCAGGTCGGGCACGTTCAGCTCGGCGCGGAACATCGTCGGCACCCCGAACAGCGACGTACAGCGCTCCCCGGCCACGGCGCGCAGCGTGGCGGCCGGGTCGAAGGAAGGCGCCGGCAGCACCGCGCACGCGCCGTGCGCCACGGCGCCCAGGACGCCGAGCACCATGCCGAAGGTGTGGTGCAGCGGCACCGGCAGGCAGACCCGGTCGCGCTCGGTGTGCCCGAGCAGCGCCCCGGTCAGGTACGCGTTGTTCAGCACGTTGTGGTGCGAGAGCACCGCGCCCTTGGGCGTGCCGGTGGTGCCGGAGGTGTACAGGATGGCGGCCGGGTCGTCGCAGCTCAGCTCGGCCTCCCGGGCGGCGAGGGCGCCGAGCCCCGCGTGGTCGGCGTGGCGCGGCAGCGCCTCCCACTCGGGGGTGCCCAGCACCAGCACCTCGTGCAGCGCCGGACAGGCGGCCCCCACCCGGGCCAGCACGGCCCGGCGGTCCTCGCCCTCGAAGGCGGGCGCGGCGACCAGCACGCCGGCGCCGGACTGGGTCAGCGCGTACGCCAGCTCGTGGGAGCCGTAGGCGGGGTTGAGGCTGACCAGGACGGCGCCCGCGCGGGCCGCGGCGAGCTGCACGAGCACCGTCTCCGCGACGCCCGGCGCCCACAGGGCGACCCGGTCGCCCTTGAGCACGCCGCGGGCCAGCAGCCCGCCCGCGAGCGCGTCCACGTCCCGGCCCAGCTCGGCCCAGGTCCAGCGGCGCCCGCCGACCGCGTCGACCAGCGCCTCGCGGGAGCCGAACCGCTGGACCGTACGGGCCAGCCGGGCGCCGACGGTGTCGCCGAGCAGGGCCGGGCCGCCCCGGCCGGAGGCGTAGGACGGGGCCGTCATCGCGGCTCCAGAGCGAGTTCGCGCGCGCCGGCCTCGCGCAGCTCGACCTTGCGGACCTTGCCGCTGACGGTGGTGGGGAAGGAGTCCATGACGCGCAGGTACCGGGGGATCTTGTAGTGGGCGAGCCGGCCGCGGCAGAAGCGGGCCAGCTCGTCGCGGCTGAGCGGCCCCGCGCCGTCGCGGAGGATGACGCACGCCAGGATCTCCTCGCCGTGCGTCTCGTCGGGCACGCCGACCACCTGCACCTCGGAGATCTTGGGGTGGGTGTGCAGGAACTCCTCGATCTCGCGCGGGTACACGTTCACCCCGCCGCGGATGATCATGTCCTTGATGCGGCCGACGATCTGGACGTACCCGTCCTCGCCCATGATCGCCAGGTCGCCGGTGTGCATCCAGCGGGCCGCGTCGATGGCCTGGGCGGTCAGCTCCGCCTCCTGCCAGTAGCCGAGCATCACCGAGTAGCCGCGGGTGCACAGCTCGCCTCGGGTGCCGCGGGGCACGGTCACGCCGGTCACCGGGTCCACGATCTTGATCTCGATGTGCGGGACCGCCCGGCCGACGGTGCCGGTGCGGCGGTCGATGTCGTCGTCCGCGCGGGTCTGGAGGGACACCGGGGAGGTCTCGGTCATGCCGTAGCAGATCGACACCCCGGTCATGTGCATCTCGGCGATGACGCGCTTGACCACCTCGGCCGGGCACGGCGACCCGGCGACGATGCCGGTGCGCAGGCTGGTCAGGTCGTAGTCGCCGAAGCCGGGCAGGGCCAACTCGGCGGCGAACATGGTGGGCACCCCGTACAGCACGGTGCACCGCTCGGCCTGCACGGCGGCCAGCGTGGCGGCCGGGTCGAAGACGGGCGCGGGGATGACCACGCACGCGCCGTGCGTGGTGGCGCCCAGGTTGCCCATCACCATGCCGAAGGAGTGGTGGAAGGGCACGGGCACGCAGATGCGGTCCTCGGCCGTGTAGGCCATCGTGTCGCCCACCGAGAAGCCGTTGTTGAGGATGTTGTGGTGGGAGAGCACGGCGCCCTTGGGGAAGCCGGTGGCGCCGGAGGTGTACTGGATGCTGACCGGGTCGTCGCACGACAGCCGCGCCTCCCGCTCGGCCAGCCGGCCGCGCGGCACGTCCGCTCCCGCGCGCACCAGGCCGTCCCAGGTGCGGTCGCCGATGTAGACGACGTCGCGCAGCAGCGGGCACTCGCCGCGCACCTGCTCGACCATGCGGCGGTAGTCGCCTGACCGGTCGTCGGTGCTGGAGATCAGCACGGAGACCCCGGACTGCCGCAGCACGTAGCGCAGTTCGTGCACCCGGTAGGCCGGGTTGAGGTTGACCATGATGGCGCCGACCCGCGCCGCCGCGTACTGGGTCAGCACCCACTCCGGGCAGTTGACGGCCCAGATGCCGACCCGGTCGCCCTTGGCGACGCCCTTGGCGAGCAGCCCCAGCGCGACCTCCTCGACGGCCGTGCCGAACTCGGCGTACGTCCAGCGGCGGCCGCTCGCCGCGTCGACCAGCGCCTCACGGTCCCCGAACCGCTCGACGGTCCGGGCCAGGCCGGCCCCGACGGTGTCGCCGAGCAGCGGGATGTCGCCCACTCCGCTGTCGTACGACAGCCGGGGGCGGCCGGTCTGGACCGGCAGGTCGGCCGTGAGATCCCCCCGCGAGCGCGGGCGGGTGTCAAGCTCGGTCATGAGGTCTCCTCGGAATACTCGTCGCCGCCGCGCGCGGGGTGCTCGCGCGGCTCGGATCGGCGGATGGTGCCGAACCCGGGGGGCGTCCGCGGCAGGGCCGGGCGCGCCGGGTCGGCGGCGGGGACGGCGGCGTCCTCGGCGACGGCCTCGCAAAGTGGTGCCGCTAACCGGCCGGAGGCGGCCGGCGCGTGGGCGCGCCGGCCGTGGGGC
>NZ_JAVSCF010000310.1:0-6848 GCF_031932565.1 Streptomyces sp. B1866 | reverse complement strand
CCGCCAGGGCCCCGCGCTCCGGGCCCGCCCGGCCCGCGCGGTGGACCTCCGCCGGGCCGGGGCCCACCGTGCCGGGCCGCGCGCCCAGCGCGGCCCGGCCCCGCCTACCCCCGCCGCGACAGCAGCCAGGGCTCCACCACGCCCAGGCCCCGGACCGGCCGCTGGTACATCGGCTGGAGCGCGAAGCGGTACCGCGGCGGCTCCCGGCCCTCCTTCTCCGCCGCCGTCGCCGCCTCCGCGGCCTCCGCCTCCGACACCGGCGTGTCCCCGGTACGCACCAGTTCCTCGGCGAAGGCGCCGTCGACCAGGACCGCGTCCTTGGGGGCTATGGACGTCAGGCGGCTGGCCAGGTTGACCGTGGTGCCGAACACGTCGCCCATACGGGTGGTGACCGTGCCGAAGGCCATGCCGACGCGCAGCTCGGGCATGGTCTCGTCGTGCGCCATGGTCTCGATCAGCCGCAGCCCGATCTCGGCGGCGGTCCCGGCCTCGTCGGCGGAGAACAGCACCTCGTCGCCGAGCGTCTTGATCAGCCGCCCGCCGTGCGCGGCGACCAGGTCGGCGGCGGTGGTCTCGAACGCCTCGACCAGCTCGCCCAGTTCCTCCTCCTCCAGGCGCCGGGTGAGCCGGGTGAAGCTGACCAGGTCGGCGAAGCCGACGGCGAGGCGGCGGTCGACCATCTCGGCGTCGTCGGCCGCCTGCACCACGCGCCCGGCGGCGGCCGCGAGCTGCCGCCGGTAGACGTAGACCAGGAACTCCTCCAGCTCCGGCAGCAGCAGCTCGACCAGCGGGTAGGCGATCTCGGTGCGGGTCATGCCGGGCTCCTGCGGCTCGGTCAGCCGCTCCAGGAAGGAGTCGGTCTGCCAGTCGGCGAGCCGCGCGGTGGTCTGGCCGGTGGACCGGGCCACCTGGATGGCCATGGGCTCGCTCAGCAGCCCGGCCTCCACCAGGCCGGACAGCCGGCGCAGGGCCAGCACGTCGGCCTCGGTGAGCGCCTTGGCCTGGCCGATGTCGGCGAAGCCCATGGCGCGCCAGAAGCGGGTGGCCTGCTCGACGGACACCCCGGCGCTGCGAGCGGCCTGGAACGGGGTGTAGCGCCGCTCGGAACCGAGGATCAGCTGCTCCAGCCGGAGCGCGATCGGGTCCGGCTCGGCGGCGTCGTGCGCCGCGCCGGAGCCGGTGTTCTCGACGGTCACCGCTGCCCTTCCGTTCCTGCCGCGTTCCTGCTGCCGCACCGCCGGCCCGCCGGCGGTCTCCGGTGCCGCCGTCCGGCGCCGCGGCGCGCCGGGCGCCGTGGTGCCCTCTGCCGTATGCACGGCCCGGCCTCCCGGTTCGGTTCCCCCGGACCGCGGCGCGGTACCGCGGCGTACGCCACACGGCCCGGCCCGTACGCCGTCGAAGGCGGCGGCGCGCGGCCGGCCCGCGCCGGAGAGCGAGGCCAGGTCAACGATACGTCAGGTGTGCCGTAGCTCACTCTTCCCAGCGTCCGACGGTCCGGATCGCGGATCGGCGCGCGCGGCGGACGGCGGGCTCGGCGTCCGCCGCACGCGCCGCGCGGCGGTCCCGTACCCCCTCGTACGCGCCGTGTGCGGTCCCGTACGCGCCCGGCTCGTACGCGCTCACTCCCCGCCGTACCCGCTCCCGGCCGTCCGATGCTTCCCCCGGCCCGGCCCGCCCCCGCCGCCCGCCTGCTTCCGGCCACCGCGTGCTTCCGACCACCCGGCCCGCCGGGCGGCCCGGCTACGACGCGGGCCGCAGATGCACGATGTCGCCCGCGCCCACCGGCTCCTGCACTCCGCCCTCGGTGGCCAGCACCAGGCGGCCGTCCCCGTCCACCGCGACCGCCTCGCCGACCCGCTCCTCCCCGCCCGGCAGCTCCGCGCGCACCCGGCGGCCCAGGGTGGCGCACCCGGCCGCGTACGCCGCGTGCAGCCCGCACGGCTCGGGGTCGCCGTCGAACCTGCGCCACTCCCCGTACCACTCCTCGATCGACCGCAGCACGGCCCGCAGCAGCGGGTCGCGGTCGGTGGCGGGCGACCCGGCCAGGGCGAGGGAGCCGGCGGTCGGCACGGGCAGCTCGTCGGCGCGCAGCGAGACGTTCAGGCCGACGCCGACGACGACCGCGCCGTCCACCCGCTCGGCGAGGATGCCGCCGAACTTCCGCTCCTCGCCGTCCACGGTCACCAGCACGTCGTTGGGCCACTTCAGGGCGGTGTCCACGCCGGCCGTACGGGCCAGCGCGCCCGCGCTCGCGACGCCGACGAGCAGCGGCAGCCAGCCCCAGCGCTCGGACGGCACCCTGGCCCCGCCCTCGCCGGGCCGCAGCAGCACCGAGAAGAACAGCCCGGACCGGGCGGGCGCCGACCAGGTGCGGCCGAGCCGGCCGCGGCCGGCGGTCTGCCGCTCGGCGACGAGCACCGCCCCCTCCGGCGCCCCGGCCCGGGCCCGTACGGCCAGGTCGGTGTTTGTCGAGCCGGTCTCCGCCACCACGTCCAGCTCGCTCCACAGCCCGCCCGGGCGCACCAGCGCGCGGCGCAGCGCGGCGGCGCTGAGCGGGGGGCGCTCCAGGTCGGCCCAGCGGCCCGGACCGCCGGGGGTGCCGAACGCACGGGCGTGACCGGAGGGGTCTGCCGGGTCCCGTGCGTCGTCCGGGCCTTCCGGTGTGCCGGGGGAAGTGTCAGATGGCGTCATACGGGTCAGCCTAGGGTCAGGAGGTGTGGCCAACGACGCAGTGCCACAGCGCAGTCCCGCCTATACGCTACGAGCCGGTAGCCCACCCGGCCCAACGCTCAAAAGCCCCATAACGTAACGAAACCCCTAATAGCGGGCGCGGAATCCGGCCAGGGACCGGCCGGAGCCCGCCGGACCGCCCGACGCCCGCGACCCGCCAGCGGCCGGCGGACCCGGCTACCCGACCGGACCGCCCCGGCACCGACGACCGGGCGCCCGACGCCGACCGCCCGACACCCGACCGCCGACACCCGACCGCCCGACCGCCCGACACCGACCGACCCCGATTCCGGAAAGCCGCCGTCCCAGCCCCCTAAGCGCCAGGAGCCGAATACCGATGTCCGAGCCGGAGACCGACATCCACACCACCGCGGGCAAGCTCGCGGATCTTCAGCGTCGCATCGAGGAGGCCACCAACGCCGGCTCCGCCCGAGCGGTGGAGAAGCAGCACGCCAAGGGCAAGCTGACCGCGCGGGAGCGCATCGAACTCCTCCTGGACGAGGACTCGTTCACCGAGCTGGACGAGTTCGCCCGGCACCGCTCCACGAACTTCGGGATCGAGAAGAACCGCCCGTACGGCGACGGCGTGGTCACCGGCTACGGCACGGTCGACGGCCGCCCGGTGTGCGTGTACTCGCAGGACTTCACCGTCTTCGGCGGCTCCCTCGGCGAGGTCTACGGCGAGAAGATCGCCAAGGTCATGGACTTCGCGCTGAAGAACGGCTGCCCGGTCATCGGCATCAACGACGGCGGCGGCGCGCGCATCCAGGAGGGCGTGGTCGCCCTCGGCCTGTTCGGCGAGATCTTCCGCCGCAACGTGCTCGCCTCCGGCGTGATCCCGCAGATCAGCCTGATCGTCGGCCCCTGCGCGGGCGGCGCGGTCTACTCGCCGGCCATCACCGACTTCACGGTCATGGCCGACCAGACCTCGCACATGTTCATCACCGGCCCCGACGTGATCAAGACCGTCACCGGCGAGGACGTCGGCTTCGAGGAGCTGGGCGGCGCCCGCACCCACAACACCTCCTCCGGCGTGGCCCACTACATGGCCGGCGACGAGAAGGACGCCATCGAGTACGTCAAGGCGCTGCTGTCCTACCTGCCGTCGAACAACCTCTCCGAGCCGCCCGCCTTCCCCGAGGAGGCGGACCTGGAGGTCACCGACGAGGACCGGGAGCTGGACGTCCTCATCCCGGACTCGGCGAACCAGCCGTACGACATGCACAAGGCCATCGAGCACGTGCTGGACGACGGCGAGTTCCTGGAGACGCAGCCGCTGTTCGCGCCCAACATCATCACCGGCTTCGGCCGCGTCGAGGGCTACCCGGTCGGCGTCGTCGCCAACCAGCCGATGCAGTTCGCCGGCTGCCTGGACATCGACGCCTCCGAGAAGGCCGCCCGCTTCGTACGCACCTGCGACGCCTTCAACCTGCCCGTCCTGACCTTCGTGGACGTGCCCGGCTTCCTGCCCGGTGTCGGCCAGGAGCACAACGGCATCATCCGGCGCGGCGCCAAGCTGATCTACGCGTACGCGGAGGCGACCGTCCCGCTGATCACCGTCATCACCCGCAAGGCGTTCGGCGGCGCGTACGACGTCATGGGCTCCAAGCACCTCGGCGCGGACCTGAACCTCGCCTGGCCCACCGCCCAGATCGCGGTCATGGGCGCCCAGGGCGCGGTCAACATCCTGCACCGGCGCGCCCTCGCCGACGCCGAGGACCCCGAGGCGCTGCGCGCCCAGCTCATGACCGACTACGAGGACACGCTCCTCAACCCGTACGTGGCGGCCGAGCGCGGTTACGTCGACGCGGTCATCCGGCCGTCCGACACCCGCCGCCACGTCATCCGGGGACTGCGGACGCTGCGCAACAAGCGCGAGTCCCTGCCTCCGAAGAAGCACGGCAACATCCCGCTCTAGGACGAAGAAAGGGTGTTTCCATGATCAGAGTCGTACGAGGCAACCCCACCCCCGAGGAGCTGGCCGCCGCCCTGGCGGTGGTCCGGGCGCGGGCCGTGGCGGCCGCCGCCGCCGACGGCGGCGAGGACCACCAGGCCGAGTGGTCCGACCCGGCCCGCACCATCCCCAGCCTCCGGGCCCCGCAGCCGGGCCCGACGGCGTGGCGCACCACCTACTGGCCCGCCTGAGCCCGGCCGGCCCCTGGGGACCCGCCCGCAGAGCCGGCAGGCGGTCTGGTCCCGGTGGACGGTGGCGTCTGAGTACGCGTACTCAGGCGCCACCGGCGCGTACGGCGCACCATCGGCAGCATGCTGTGGTCCGACCCCCCCGACGAGCCGCCCGAGGAGCTGTACCGCGCGCAGGCCATGCTGCGGCGCGCGGGCGCCGTGCTGGCACTGGCCGTGCCGGTCGTGCTGTGCCTGCTGGGGCTGCGGCCCTGAGCCGCCGCCCGGTCGCGGCCGGTGGCCGGTGTGCCTCGCCGGGCCTCGTACGGGCGCCCCGCGGGCCCGTACGCCGCGGCGGTACGGGCCTAAGCGCGCGCACCGCGCGGGAAGGCACCCCGCGGGCGGTCCCCGGGCGCTGTCTAGGCTGGCCCGCATGACCGACCAGCAGCGCACCCTCGTCCTCGCCTCCGCCTCCCCCGCCCGGCTCGGCCTGCTCCGGCAGGCGGGCCTCGCGCCCACGGTGATCGTCAGCGGCGTGGACGAGACCGCCCTCAGCGCCGACTCGCCCGCCGACCTCGCCCGGCTGCTGGCCGAGGCGAAGGCCGACGCGGTGGCCGCGCTGCCCGCGGCGGCCGGGGCCCTGGTCCTCGGCTGCGACTCGGTGCTCGAACTCGACGGCCAGGCGTACGGCAAGCCCGCGGACGCCGAGGAGGCCCTGACCCGCTGGAAGGCCATGCGCGGCCGCTCCGGCGTGCTGCGCACCGGCCACTGCCTGGTGGACACCGCGACCGGCCGCCGCGCCGCCGCGACCGCCGCCACCACGGTCCGCTTCGGGCGGCCCACCGAGGCCGAGATCGCCGCCTACGTCGCCAGCGGCGAACCGCTGCGCGTGGCGGGGGCCTTCACGCTCGACGGCCGCTCGGCGCCCTTCATCGACGGCGTCGACGGCGACCCGGGCAACGTCATCGGGCTGTCCCTCCCGCTGCTGCGGCGGCTGCTGCGCGAGGTGGCGGACACGGCCATCACCGCGCTGTGGGCCTGAGGGCCGCCGCCCCGCGGGCCCGCGGGCCAGGCGCGGGCCCCGGCCGGGCGGAGCCCGTGGCGCCCTACGCCGGGGTCGGGTCCTCGCCCGGCGCGCCGCCGGTCTCGGCGGTTCCGCTCGCCTCGGCGCGCCCCTCCCCCTCGTACGTCACCAGGTTGAGCACGATCAGCGCGAGCACCGCCATCAGCAGCGCGAACGCCGGCCACCCGGCCAGGCCCACCGCGAAGGCGCCCAGCAGGCAGTGCACGACGGCGCAGGTGACGAGCACGACGCGGGAGAAGCCGTGCGGCGCGCGGTCGCGCAGGGCGCACCGCAGCAGCACGAGGCCGCACCCGAGCAGATAGAGGCCGAACACCGCCCCCGCGATCCAGGCGACGAGGGTCATCGTGTGGGTGTGCAGACCGCCGACCGACATCCGCTGGCGGTCCACGGCGAGACCGAGAACCCAGTTGAGCAGCGCGATGCCGACCGCCTCCAGCATGAGCACCGCAGCCGTCACCACGGCTATCGGTCTGCGCCCCACCCCGCTCACCTCTTCCGCGACCGTCCACGCGGCCTGGCGTACGGCCTATGTATGCGGACCGGCTCAGCGACCCAAACGTTACTAACGGGTAAGGCCGGGGACAAGGGGCTGTTCCCGGCCACGCCCGAAGGGAATGTCGCGGCAAAGTTCGCCGAGCCCGTTCGTAGGGTCTCCACAAACGGCCCCGACGCCCCAGCACCTCAGGGACACCGAGACCTTGACCACATCGAGAACCGCCGCGCGGCGCCGAAAACCGGGCGTACCGTGGACCAACGG
The DNA here is from genome assembly GCF_031932565.1 of Streptomyces sp. B1866. Classification (NCBI taxonomy): domain Bacteria; kingdom Bacillati; phylum Actinomycetota; class Actinomycetes; order Kitasatosporales; family Streptomycetaceae; genus Streptomyces; species Streptomyces sp. B1866. The sequence continues at coordinate 156 of NZ_JAVSCF010000310.1, read as the reverse complement.
GGGGTTTGGCTCTCTGCCCGGAGGCAGAGTTCGCGTCCCTGTGGCCAACCTCACGTCTGGGGTCTTCTCGGCGTGTGGTGTCGCCAGTACCTAAACTCGGCTTGTTTCTAGGAGGGAGCCATCGTGCGCAAGGTCCTGATCGCCAATCGTGGCGAG
>NZ_JAVSCF010000309.1:0-6879 GCF_031932565.1 Streptomyces sp. B1866 | reverse complement strand
GGCCGGGGCGCGGCAGGGCGGCGGCCGCTGTCGCGCCGGGGCGTCCCGGCCTCTTTGGGACCGGGAGTCCCGGCAGGTCCGGACGCGCCGGTCCCGGCGCGCCCAGGCCGGTGCGGGCCGGTCCGCACGCGCGTCGGACCGGCGCCTGGCCGGTACGGGCCCCCCGGGCGGCTGCCCGCGGCATCGGCGTCACTCGCGCTCCCCGGCCCCGCACGCGCACGGGCCCCGGCCCGAGGCACCCGGCAGCGGCTCCGGCCCGGGGCTGTCGGGCACCACCGCGCCGGAGATCTGCTCCGGTCCCCGGCCGCCCGTGGCCAGGCCGCGGTCCGCAGCCGCGCCGCTCTCCGGCAGCGGCTCCCATCCCGCCTCGTCCGGCCCCGGGCCGTCCGCAACCGCCCCGCCGTCCGCAACCGGATCCCGCACCCCGCCGCCGACCGCAGAGCCGCCGACCACCCCGCAGCCGACCACGGAGCCGCCGACCACCGGACCGCCGCACGCCGCGCCCACGGCCGTACGTGACGCCGCCTCGACCGCGTCCACCAGCCGGTCCAGGACCGCCTCGGCCTGCTCGTCGGTGAGCGTCAGCGGCGGCAGCAGGCGGACCACGCTCGCGTACCGCCCGCCGACCTCCACGATGAGGCCGCGGCGCAGGCACTCCCGCTGGACCGCGTCCGCCAGCGCGGGTGCCGCGGGCGGCGGACCGACCGGGCCGCCCTCGGCCGCCACGAACTCGACACCGATCATGAGCCCCCGGCCCCGCACCTCCCCCACCCGCCCGAGCGGGCCGCCCGCCCGACCCGCCCCCGTGAAGTGCCGCCGCAGCCGCGCGAGCATGCGGTCGCCCAGCTCGGCGGCCCGCTCGGCGAGGCCGTGGCGCCGTACGTACGCGAGAGTGGCGGCGCCCGCGGCCATCGCCAGCTGGTTGCCCCGGAAGGTGCCCGCGTGGGCGCCGGGCCTCCAGGTGTCGAGGTCGTCGCGGTACACGACCACGGCGAGCGGCAGGCTCCCGCCGATGGCCTTGGACATCACCATCACGTCGGGCACCACGCCGCTGTGCCCGACGGCCCAGAAGGCGCCGGTGCGCCCGACGCCGGTCTGGATCTCGTCCGCGATCAGGGGAACACCGCGGGCCGCGGTGAGGGAGCGCATCCGGCGCAGCCAGCCGTCCGGCGCCGGGATCACGCCGCCCTCGCCCTGGACCGGTTCGAGGATCAGGCCCGCCGGGGTGCTCGCGCCGCTTCTGGGGTCGTCCAGCACCGTCTCCGCCCAGCGCGCCGCCAGCTCCGCGCCGCGCTCGCCGCCCACCCCGAACGGGCAGCGGTAGTCGTACGGATACGGCAGGCGCGTCACCGCGGACTCCGGGGCGCCGCCGGAGGCCGCCAGCGCGCCGGCCGTCAGGCCGTGGTGGGCGCCGGTGAAGGCGAGCACCCCGCGGCGCCCGGTGGCCGCCGCGACCAGCCGCAGCGCGGTCTCGACCGCGTCCGTGCCCGCGGGCCCGCAGAACCGGACGCGCGCGCGGTCGGCCAGCGCGCGCGGCAGCGTGGTGAACAGCTCGTCGGTGAACGCGTCCCTGACCGGCGTGGCCAGGTCCAGCACCTGCAAGGGCGCGCCGGAGTCGAGCACGGACCTGATGGCCTCCAGCACCACCGGGTGGTTGTGCCCGAGGGCCAGCGCGCCCGCGCCGGAGAGGCAGTCCAGGTAGCGGCGGCCGTCGGCGCCCTCGATGGTCACGCCCCGGGCGCGGACCGGCACGATGGGCAGGGCCCGGGCGTACGTGCGCGCGGCGGACTCGCGCAGCGACTGGCGCCGCAGGATGCCCTGGGCACGGTCGTGCGGCGCGGGCGGTACCGTCGGGGGGAGCTGGGTCACGGTCATGACGCTCGGTCCTCCTGCCTGGCTGGGGCGCCTCGCGGCTGTCCCTCGTACGTACCAACGACGCGGCGGGCGTCGGATCACGGGCGGACGGAAGATCCTTGGCGGCCGGGAACCGCGGACCCGCCTGCCGCCGTCGTAGGCGGCACCGGCATAGTGGGGGCCGCACCTCGCCGGGGTGGTCCGTGCCGGCAGCAGTGCAGGCAGCAGTCAGTCAGCGCAGTTCAGGGGGAGTTCCGCCCATGCCATCGAATCGCCTGTCCGCCCTCCGCCGCCGCCCGCGGCGCCCGGCGCCCGGCGCCCGCCGCCGCTCCCCCGCCCTGGCCGCCGCCGCGATCGCGGGCGTGCTGGCGCTGACGGCCACCGCGTGCGACTCCGGAGGGGGCGACGGCGGTTCCGCGCCGTCGGGCTCCGCGGACCAGCGGGAGATCAGCCTGCCGGACCTGAACGACAAGCTGAAGGAACTCGGCGTCGACCTCGACAAGTGGAAGAACGGCGGGTGGCGGAACTGGGACCGGGACCAGTGGCTGCGCGAGGCCGAGGACTTCATCAACCCGATCATCGAGGGCCTGTGGAAGCCGGACCGGATGAAGGAGGCCCGCGACCCGGACGAGCCGGTCCCCGGTGACGTGGCCGACGACCAGGGCGTCACCGACCCCGAGCCGCGGCCGGTCACGGCCGCCCGGGTCGACCGCCCCTACAGCGCGCACGTCCCGGTGGCGGGCAAGGTCTTCTTCGACGGGCCCAAGGGGTCGATGGTCTGCTCCGCGACCGTCGTGACGGACCCGGCGCACCCCGGCACGTCGAACATGGTGTGGACGGCGGGCCACTGCGTGCACGCGGGCTCGGGCGGCGGCTGGTACAAGAACGTCGCCTTCGTCCCCAACTACAACGACGCGGGCCTGACCGGCCAGGCCCTGGACGACGCGACCCGGGAGCAGCTGGCGCCGAAGGGCGTGTGGTGGGCCGACTGGGCGCAGACCTCCCAGCAGTGGATCGACACGGGCGCGTCGGTGGGCGGCAAGGGCGCGCCGTACGACTTCGCCGTGCTGCACGTCAAGCCGGAGGGAAGCGGGGGGAAGTCGCTGGAGGAGACGGTCGGCGGGGCGCTGCCGGTAAACTTCCAGGCCCCGGCCGTGCCGTCCATCAGGTCCATGACCGCGACGGGCTACCCGGCCGCGCCGCCGTTCGACGGCCAGCAGCTCTACCAGTGCTCGGACAAGCCGGGCCGGCTGTCCCTGGACGCGTCGCAGCCGACCATGTACCGCGTCGGCTGCACGATGACCGCGGGGTCCTCGGGCGGCGGCTGGGTGACGACCGGCTCGGACGGCAAGCCGGCGCTGGTGTCCAACACCTCGATCGGCCCGGCGAACGCCACCTGGCTGGCGGGCCCGCACCTGGGGACCGAGGCGAAGAGCCTGTACGACGCGGTGAGCCGGAAGTTCGCCGGCCGATGACGAGGCCGCACGCCTGAGACACCCGCCGGAGACGGCACGGCCCCGGTCCCGCCCTTTGAGGCGGGCCCGGGGCCGCATGACTTCGGTCGTCGGGACGGTCCCGCGCACGGCCCGGCGTGCGGACCGTACGGACCCCGGACGGCGGCCCGGCGGGAGCCCGTACGGACCGCACGCCCGCGGCCGACGCCGTCCCGCCCCCTCAAGCAGGGCGAGACCAGCGCCCGCGGGTCAGCGCTGCGCGTCTGCCGGGGCGTACGCCCGCAGCTCGGCCGCCAGCTCCTCGTGCACCCGCGCCTTGAGCAGCGTGCCCTCCGGGGTGTGCTCCTCGGAGATCACCTCCCCTTCGGCGTGCGCCCGGGAGACCAGGGCGCCCCGGGTGTACGGCACGAGCGCCTCGACCTCGACCGCCGGGCGCGGAAGCTCGGCGTCGATCAGGGCCAGCAGCTCGTCGATGCCCTCGCCGGTGCGCGCCGAGACGGCGATCGCGCGCGGCTCGGCGCGCAGCAGCCGCTGGAGGACCAGCGGGTCGGCCGCGTCGGCCTTGTTGATCACCACGATCTCGGGCAGGCCGGCCGCGCCCACGTCGGTGATCACCGTGCGCACGGCGGCCAACTGCTCCTCCGGCACCGGGTGCGAACCGTCCACCACGTGCAGGATCAGGTCGGACTCGGCGACCTCCTCCATGGTGGAGCGGAACGCCTCGACCAGGTGGTGCGGCAGGTGCCGCACGAACCCGACGGTGTCCGCGAGGGTGTACAGCAGGCCGCTGGGCGTCTCGGCCCGGCGCACGGTCGGGTCGAGGGTGGCGAACAGCGCGTTCTCCACCAGGACGCCCGCGCCGGTGAGGCGGTTGAGCAGCGAGGACTTGCCCGCGTTGGTGTACCCGGCGATGGCGACCGAGGGGACCTTGTTGCGCTTGCGCTCCTGCCGCTTGAGCTCGCGGCCGGTGCGCATCTCCGCGATCTCCCGGCGGGCCTTGGCCATCTTCTCGCGGATGCGCCGCCGGTCGGTCTCGATCTTGGTCTCACCGGGGCCGCGGGTGGCCATGCCGCCGCCCGCCGACCCGGAGCCGCCGCCGCCCATCTGACGGGACAGCGACTGACCCCAGCCGCGCAGCCGGGGCAGCATGTACTGCATCTGGGCGAGCGAGACCTGGGCCTTGCCCTCGCGGGACTTGGCGTGCTGGGCGAAGATGTCGAGGATCAGGGCGGTGCGGTCGACCACCTTGACCTTGACGACGTCCTCCAGGTGGATGAGCTGGCCGGGGCTCAGCTCACCGTCGCACACCACGGTGTCGGCGCCGGTCTCCAGGACCAGGTCGCGCAGCTCCTCGGCCTTGCCGGAGCCGATGTACGTGGCCGGGTCCGGCTTGTCGCGGCGCTGGATGACGCCGTCGAGCACGACCGCGCCGGCGGTCTCGGCCAGCGCGGCCAGCTCCGCCAGGGAGTTGTCCGCGTCCTTGACCGTGCCGGACGTCCACACGCCGACCAGCACCACACGCTCCAGCCGGAGCTGGCGGTACTCGACCTCGGTGACGTCCTTGAGCTCGGTGGACAGGCCCGCGACACGCCGCAGCGCCGCCCGCTCGGAGCGGTCGAACTGGTCGCCGTCGCGCTCCTGGTCGGTCTCCTGGCTCCAGGCGACGTCCTCTTCCATCAGGGCGTCGGCCCGAAGGCCCTCGGCGAGTCGCTGCTGCCGGTCTCGCGAAACCTGCGGAAGGGGAGAGGAAGAGGTCAAAGGATTCCTTACGTCGTGGGTGTCCGCCCTGACTGACGCGGTCTGCGTGACCAGGTCAGGACGGCCTGCGTGCCGCGTGCCCGCCCGCCGGAACCGCGGTTCCGGCGCAGGTCCGGCGCGGGCGGGCCGCCGGCACGCGGACGGCTCGCAGTGGGTACAACGCGCGCGGTGCCCGGGGGATTCCCCGGCCGGCCGCGCCGCCGGCACCTCGATGGTGGCATGCCCCCACCCACCGCGTCATCCAGGTTTTCCCGGGTTTCCCGGGCTTTTCGCCCCAAGAGCCGCACGCCGCGCGGCGGACCGCCACTCCGGGTGCCCCGGCATGGGCGGGGTGTGCCGCCCGTACAGCCACGGGTGCAGGAAGCCCGCCAGGTCGCGGCCCGCCACCCGGCTCGCCAGCCGTACGAAGTCGCCGGTGGAGGCCACCGAGTCGCGGTGCCGGCGCACCCAGGCCCGCTCCAGGCGCTCGAAGGCGGCGGCGCCGATCTCCTCGCGCAGCGCGTACAGCACCAGGGCCCCGCCGTCGTAGACCGTGGGCCGGAAGATGCCGATGTGCCGGCCGGGAGGGCCCGGTTCGGGGGCGGCGGGCGGTCCGCCGTCGGCGCGCCAGGTGTCGGAGTGCGCGTAGGCCGCGCGCATCCGCCGCGCCAGCGGCCGGCCGCCCCGCTCCTGCGCGTACAGCGCCTCGTACCAGGTCGCGTGGCCCTCGTTGAGCCACAGGTCGGACCAGGTGCGGGGGGTGACGCTGTCCCCGAACCACTGGTGCGCCAGCTCGTGCACCATGACCGAGTCCACGTACCACTCGGGGACCTTCGGCGTGGTGAACAGGCGGTGCTCGAAGAGGGACAGGGTCTGCGTCTCCAGCTCGAAGCCGGTGGTGGCGCGGGCGATGAGCAGCCCGTAGGTCTCGAACGGGTACGGGCCGCCCGTCTTGTCCTCCATCCAGGCGAGCTGGTCCGGGGTGCGGGCCAGCCAGGGCGCCAGCCGCTCCCGGTCGGCGGCGGGCACCACGTCGCGCAGCGGCAGCCCGCCCGGGCCCGTGCCGCGCACGACCGCCGAGCGGCCGATGGAGACCTGGGCCAGTTCGGTCGCCATGGGGTGCAGGACGCGGTACTCCCAGGTGGTGCGCGCCCCGTGCCGCTCGCGGCCCACCGGCACGCCGCCCGCGACGACCGTCAGGTCCCGGGGCGCGGTGACGTGGAAGGTGAAGCGCGCCTTGTCCGACGGGTGGTCGTTGCAGGGGAAGACGCGGTGGGCGGCGTCGGCCTGGTTGGCCATGGCGAGGCCGTCGAGGGTGCGGATCCAGCCGCCGTCGCCGCTGTCGGAGCCGCCCGGCAGCCCGCGCGGGTCGCTGGTGTGGCGGACGGTGACGCGGAACGGCTCGCCGGGCAGCATCGGCCGCCGCGGCGTGACGACCAGGTCCTCCCCGGCCCGCGCGAAGGCGGCGCGGCGGCCGTCGACGGCCACGGACCGCACGGTCCCGCCCGCGAAGTCCAGGTTGAGGCTGTGCAGCACGCCCGTGGCCCGGGCGTCGACGCGGGTGACGGCGTCCAGCGGGCGGTCGCCGCCGCGGTAGTCGAGGTCGATGTCGTACGCGGCGACGTCGTAGCCGGGGTTGCCCAGGTGCGGGAAGAGGCGGTCGCCGATGCCCAGCGGCTCGGGGGCGGGAGGGGCGGCCCCGGACGGCGCCGACGCGGCGGACGCCACCGCGGCCAGCGCCAGGGCGGCGGCCAGCAGGGCCGGCCGACGGCGGAGGCGGGAGGGGAGCAGGCGGCGCAGCGGCCCGGGGAGCGCCCAGGACGGGCGGCGGCCG
>NZ_JAVSCF010000308.1:0-7008 GCF_031932565.1 Streptomyces sp. B1866 | reverse complement strand
GCCGCGCGGAGCCGCGGCCGCCAGCGCGGCGGCGGTGACCGCCAGCCCCGCCGCCATCGACCGACGTCGGCGCCGCACCGCCCGCCGCATCCGGTGCCGCCCGCGCCTGGCCGCGCGCACCGGCGGGAACTCGGGCACCTCGCGGGCCGGGGGAGTGGGGCGGGCCACGAGGGTTTCGGCGGGGGCGGGGACCGGCGGGCGCGCCCCCGCGGTACGGGCCGGGTGGGAGGGGTCCGCCGGGACGTCGGCGGGGTGGGCGCGGCCCGCTTCGCAACGGGCCGGCGAGGGACGGGCGGACGAGGGACGGGTCANGTCGGCGGGGTGGGCGCGGCCCGCTTCGCAACGGGCCGGCGAGGGACGGGCGGACGAGGGACGGGTCAACGAGGGACGGGTCAACGAGGGACGGGCCGCCGGGGAATGCCGTGGCCGCGCATGGTCCGGCTGAAGGCGCGGCGGCCGTGCGTGAGCCGCCTCGGTGCGCGGCGGCCGTCCACCGGCCGAAGGGGAGCGGGAGAGGAAGGACAAGGCGAGCACCACCTGCGGGAGGAGCCGACGAGAGCTGGCTCTCCCACGATGCACGTGGCCGTCCGATCCCGCTGGGCCCTGGGGACTACCAGCGAGTTGTGCATAACCGGGTCACCCGTGTGAGTGAAATTCAGGAGCCCGTCACCCACCAGGAGCCCCCGCCGCTACGGCAGCTCGACCCCTAGGTCCCAGCCGTCGTGCGCCCGCGTGCACAGGCAGTCCCGCGCGTCGTTCGCGGGCAGCTTCCCCACGGCGTCGAACAGCACCTCGCGCAGCCGCTCCACGTTCGTCGCGAACACCCTGAGCACCTCCGCGTGCGACACGCCGTCGCCCGTCTCGGTGCCCGCGTCCAGGTCTGTGACCAGCGTCATCGTCGTGTAGCACAGGCCCAGTTCCCGCGCGAGGACCGCCTCGGGATGCCCGGTCATGCCGACCACCGACCAGCCCTGCGCCGCGTGCCACCGGGACTCCGCGCGCGTCGAGAAGCGAGGGCCCTCGATCACGCACAGCGTGCCGCCGTCCACCGGCTCCCAGCCCCGTCCCCGTGCGGCCTGGAGCGCCACCTGGCGTCCCACCGGGCAGTACGGGTCGGCGAAGGTCGTGTGCACGACGTTCGGGATCCGGTCGTCCAGGAGCGGTTGCCCGTCGAAGAACGTCTGCGGGCGCGATTTCGTACGGTCCACCAGCTGGTCCGGTACGAGCAGCGTCCCCGGGCCGTACTCCGGCCGCAGGCCGCCCACCGCGCACGGCCCGAACACCTGCCGTACGCCCGCCGCCCGAAGAGCCCACAGGTTGGCGCGGTAGTTGATGCGGTGCGGAGGCAGGTGGTGCTTGCGGCCGTGCCGCGGCAGGAAGGCGACGCTGCGTCCGGCGATCTCGCCGAGGAACAGCGAATCGCTCGGCGGTCCGAAGGGTGTTTCGACGGTGATCTCGGTCACGTCATCGAGGAACGCGTAGAACCCCGAGCCGCCGATGACGCCTATCTCCGCTCGCGCGCTGCTGCTGGTCTCGACCATGCCGGTCACCCTAACCACTCCCGGCTGGCCGCGGGGCGGCAACCCGCGATCGCACCAGGTAGGGGCCTGGGCGCGCGCCAAGGCCGGGCAGCGGGCACGTCGGAGCCGGGCCGGGGCACACCGGAAGCCGGCCGTGCCCGGGCCTCGGACCGGACGTTCCGCGCGTGGCCGGAACCCGGCCGCGCGGACCGCCCCGGATCAGGCCGCCGACGAGGCGCCGCTGGACGTGGCCGACGACGAGGACGACGAAGACGACGAGGGCGTCGAAGAAGACGACGACGAGGAGTCCGACCCGCCGGACGACCCGCCGGACGAGGTGCCGCTGTCGCTCTTCGCGGACGACTTGCCCGAGCCGTTTCCGGCGCTGCCGGACGACGAGCCGCGGCTGTCGTTGCGGTAGAAGCCGGAGCCCTTGAAGACGATGCCGACCGCCGAGAACACCTTCTTCAGGCGTCCATCGCAGCTGGGGCACTGCGTGAGGGCGTCGTCGGTGAACTTCTGCACCGCTTCGAGGCCCTGACCGCACTCGGTGCACTGATACTGGTAGGTCGGCACGCGCTCCTCCTGGCACTCTCACTCTACGAGTGCTAACGACGCTCCATAGTGCAGCATTCCGGAGCCGCCGTCCACTGCGGCGAGCTCGCGGGTGACCGATTCCACGTCGGACACCCCCGGCCGAGCGACCCCACCCTCCGGCCGGGCCGCGACCAGCCCGGCCGGTCCCGGCCCGCCGGAGGGCCCCGCCGGCCCCGCCCCGTACGCCCACCACGCCCGCCACGCCCGACAGAGGCCGTGCCGGATCCTTCACCGTCACCCGTCCCCCGCGGCCCCCAGCCAGCCGGCCAGCTTGCCGCCCCGGCCCACCGCCCGCAGCCGCGTCACCGCCGCGTCCCGCACCGGGTCCGTGGCCACCACCAGCAGTTCGTCCCCGCGCCGCAGGACGGTCGACGGCAGCGGCACGAAGCTGGTCCCGTCCCGTACCACGAGGGTGACCGCCGACCCGGGCGGCAGCCGCAGCTCCCCGACCTCCACGCCGTGCATCCTCGACCCCTCGGGGATCGCCACCGACAGCAGGTGCCCGCGCAGCCGCTCCAGCGGCGCCGACTCGATGCCGAGGTCCGAGGTGGCCTCCCGCTCCCCGAGCCGCAGCCGCCTGGCGAGCCAGGGCAGCGTGGGGCCCTGCACCAGGGTGTAGACGATCACCAGGACGAAGACGATGTTGAAGATGCGGCGGCTGCCCGCCACCTCGCCGACCATCGGGATCGTGGCCAGCACGATCGGCACCGCCCCGCGCAGCCCGGCCCACGACAGCAGCGCCTTGTCCCGCCACGGCACCCGGAACGGCGCCGTGCTGACCAGCACCGACAGCGGCCGGGCCACCACGGTCAGCACCAGGCCGACCACGATGGCGGGCCACACGTCGTCACCCAGCTCGTGCGGCGTCACCAGCAGGCCGAGCAGCACGAACATGCCGATCTGCGCGATCCACCCCAGCCCTTCCGCGAACCCGCGCGTGGCGGGCCAGTGCGGCAGGCGCGCGTTGCCCATCAGCAGCGCGGCCAGGTAGACGGCGAGGAAGCCGGAGCCGTGGGCCAGCGCGCCGGCGGCGTACGCGGTGACGGCGATCGCCATTACGGCGATCGGGTAGAGGCCGGAGGCCGGCAGCGCCACGTGCCGCAGCCCGTACGCGCCCAGCCAGCCCACGGCGAGCCCCAGGACCGCGCCGATGGCCAGCTCCAGGGCGATCTCGCCCAGCAGCGCGTACCAGGGGTCGATGCCGCCGTGCGAGGAGAAGGCCACCACCAGGATCACCACCGGGGCGTCGTTGAAGCCGGACTCGGCCTCCAGCGCCCCGGTCAGCCGGGCGGGCAGCGGCACCTTGCGCAGCACGGAGAAGACCGCGGCCGCGTCCGTGGAGGAGACCACCGCGCCGACGATCAGCGCCTGCTTCGTGTCGAGCCCCACCAGGTAGTGCGCCGCCGCCGCGGTGACCCCCACGCTCACCGCGACCCCCACCGTGGACAGCGCGGCCGCTGTCGGCAGGGCCCCCTTGATCTCCCGCCACTTCGTGCCGAGCCCGCCCTCGGCCAGGATCACCACCAGGGCGGCGTAGCCCAGGACCTGGGTCAGCTCGGCGTTGTCGAAGGTGACGCCGATGCCGTCGTTGCCTATCGCGACCCCGATGCCGAGGTAGACCAGCAGCGTCGGCAGCCCGCTGCGGGACGACAGCCGTACGGCCGCCACCGCGACGAGCAGCACGAGCGAGCAGATGAGCAGGAGTTCGTTGAGGTGGTGGACAGTCAGGGGCCGGTCCTTTCTCCCGCGTACCGGCTGGAGACCGACCTGCCGGCCGCCCGGTACTTCATTGCCTTACCTAATATTTTACGGGTTCTTGACGCGGGGCCCGAGCCGGGGGGCGAAACCACCCCTTCCGGTCCGCTCGCGCCGGCGCGGGACCGGGCCGTTCGCGGCCGCCGGGCGGGGACCTGACTCCCCGTGGGAGAGGGCGGCCCGGCTGCGCCTATGGTTGCTCCAGCACCAGGACCACCTGCCCCCTCGAAGGACAGCGATGCCCGCCACCCAGACCGGTCCCTCCCGCAAGAAGAAGGGCCGCCGTGTCCGCCTGATCGTGATCGCGGTCGTGCTGCTGCTGGTGGGGGGTGTCGGTTACGGCACGTACTGGAGTATTGATACGGTACGCGCCTCATTCCCGGAGACGACCGGTTCACTCCAGCTCGCCGGGCTCAAGAACCCGGTCCAGGTCAAGCGCGACGGCCAGGGCGTCCCGCAGATCTACGCCGACACGCCGGAGGACCTGTTCCGCGCGCAGGGCTACGTGCAGGCCCAGGACCGCTTCTGGGAGATGGACGTACGCCGCCACCTCACGGGCGGGCGCATGTCGGAGATGTTCGGATCCGACTATGTGAAGAACGACGCGTTCCTGCGCACCCTGGGGTGGCACGAGGTGGCGCGGCGCGAGTACGACACCAAGCTGTCGGACACCACCAAGCGCTACCTGCGCGCGTACGCCGACGGCGTCAACGCCTACCTCAAGGACCACCACGGCAAGGAGCTGTCCGTCGAGTACGCGGCGCTGGAGTTCCGCCACGACTACACGCCGCCGAAGTGGACCCCGGTCGACTCGGTCGCCTGGCTCAAGGCCATGGCCTGGGACCTGCGCTCCAACATGCGCGAGGAGATCAACCGCGCCCTCGCCGCCGCCCGGCTCAGCCGCAAGCAGATCGACCAGCTCTACCCGCCGTACCCGTACGCGCGTAACAAGCCCGTGGTCCAGAACGGGGCCGTCAACACCATCACCGGGGAGTTCGACCCCAAGGGGTCGCCGGCCGGCGCCTCGGCCGGCGGCAGCGGCCTGCCGGGGGCCGGGCAGGGCGTGCGCTCCCAGCTGGCGTCGCTGGCCGAGAACCTCGACGGCATGCCCACCCCGCTCGGCCCGAGCGGCAGCGGCATCGGCTCCAACTCCTGGGTCGTGTCCGGCAAGTACACCGCCACCGGCAAGCCGCTGCTCGCCAACGACCCGCACCTGGCCCCGCAGCTGCCGTCCGTCTGGTACCAGATGGGACTGCACTGCACCGACGTGACCGACTCCTGCCCCTTCGACGTCGCGGGCTTCACCTTCGCCGGCATGCCGGGCGTCGTCATCGGCCACAACCGGGACATCGCCTGGGGCATGACCAACATGGGCGCCGACGTCACCGACCTGTACCTGGAGAAGGTCACCGCCGACCGCTACCTGTACCACGGCAAGCAGGTGCGGTTCACCACGCGCGAGGAGACCATCAAGGTCGCGGGCGGCAGGAGCCGCCGCATCACGGTCCGTACCACCAACAACGGGCCGATCGTCTCCGACCGGTTCGACGTCCTGCGGGACGTCGGCGAGAGCGCGCCCGTCGGCGACGTGGCCCCCGACCGCGGCGACGGCTACGCGGTCGCCCTGCGCTGGACCGCGCTGGAACCGTCCCGGACCATGGACGCCGTCTTCGGGCTGAACACGGCCAAGGACTTCGCCGCCTTCCGCAAGGCCGCGCGCGACTTCGCCGTCCCCTCCCAGAACCTCCTGTACGCCGACACCAAGGGCAACATCGGCTACCAGGCCCCCGGCCGGATCCCGCGGCGCGGCAAGGGCGACGGCCGCTACCCGGCGCCCGGCTGGGACCCCGCCTACCGGTGGACCGGCTACGTGCCGCAGGACGCGCTGCCCTGGGAGTACAACCCGAGCCGCGGCTACATCGTCACCGCCAACCAGGCCGTCGTCGACCAGCGCAGGTACCCGTACCTGCTCACCGAGGACTGGGGCTACGGCGCGCGCAGCAAGCGCATCACCGACCTGATCGAGTCGAAGATCAAGGACGGCGGCAAGATCTCCACCGACGACATGCAGTCCATGCAGATGGACAACGCCAGCGAGGCCGCCCGGCTGCTGACCCCGTACCTGCTCGACATCACCGTCAAGGACGACTTCGTCCGCGAGGCCCAGCAGCTGCTGAAGGACTGGGACTACTCGCAGGACTCGGACTCCGCGGCGGCCGCCTACTTCAACGCCGTCTGGCGCAACACGCTTCTGCTCGCGTTCGGAAACAAACTTCCCAAGGAGCTGCGCGTCGAGGGCGAGTGCCTGCGGGTGCGCCCGGCCGACGACTCCGGCCCCGTGGACGACCTGGAGGGCGACAGCAGGCTGGTGACCGAGTGCGGCGAGCGCAGCCCCCAGGCGGCGCAGCCGGACGGCGGCGACCGCTGGATCGAGGTCGTGCGCGGCCTGCTGAAGGACCCCCGCAGCAGCTGGTGGAAGGCGTCGGCCACCACCACCGACCGGGCCACCAAGACCCGCGACCAGCTACTGGCCCGCGCCATGAAGGCCGCACGCGCGGAGCTGACCGCCAAGCTCGGCAAGGACATCGACAGCTGGAGCTGGGGCCGGCTGCACCGGATGACCCTGCGCAACCAGACCCTGGGCACCGACGGCCCCGGCGTCGTGCGCTGGCTGCTCAACCGCGGCCCGTGGAACCTCAGCGGCGGCGAGGCCGCCGTCAACGCCACCGGCTGGAACGCGGCGGGCGGCTACGGCGTGTCCTGGGTGCCGTCCATGCGCATGGTCGTCAACCTCCAGGACCTCGACAAGTCGCGGTGGATCAACCTCGCCGGCGCCTCGGGGCACGCCTTCCACGCCCACTACACCGACCAGACGCGCAAGTGGGCCAAGGGCGAGCTGCTGCCGTGGGCCTTCAGCGAGCGGGCCGTGGACGCGGCCACGGACGACAAGCTCGCCCTCACCCCGTAGGCCGGTCCGGATCCGGCCGTACGCCTCCGCCTGGGCCGCCTCCACGCGGGCCCGCCGCCGGGCCCTCGCGGCCGCCTGAGCCGCCGCCGTACGCCGTCCAGGGGCCGCCGGGGCGCCGCCGGGGCCGGGGCCGGGGCGTACGGCGCACCGGCGTCCGCGCGGCCTCCG
>NZ_JAVSCF010000307.1:0-7013 GCF_031932565.1 Streptomyces sp. B1866 | reverse complement strand
CGGCACCCGCGCGGCCAGGCCGACAGCCTGCTCGGCCTGGCCGCCGCCCAGCGCCTGCACGGCCGGCCGGCCGACGCGCTGGCGAGCGCCGGACAGGCCCGCGACCTGGCCGCCCGGTGCGGCTTCCGGCTGGTGGAGGGCCAGGCCCGCGCCGAACTGGCCGAGATCCACGCGGCCGCGGGGCGGCCCGCCGAGGCCCGCGACCACGCCACCGCCGCGGCCGCCGTGCAGCGCGAGACCGGCCACCGGCTCGGCGAGGCCCGGGCGCTGGACGCCCTCGCCCGGGCGCTGGACGCCCTCGGCCGGGCCGGCGACGCGGGCCTCGCGCGGCAGCGGTCCGCGGACCTGTACGCCGAGGCCGGGGCCGCGCCCGAGGCCCCCGCGACCGCCTGAGCGGCCGCCCCGCAAAATCGCCCGGCCCCGCGCCGTACGCGCGGTAGAGTCGCCGCATGGCCGAGGTCGCCGAACTGACGTACTACCCCGTCAAGGGATGCGCCGGTACGTCCGTCGCCGAGGCCCTGCTGACCCCCGCCGGGCTCACCCACGACCGCGCCTTCATGGTCGTGGACGACGACGGCGTCTTCCGCAGCCAGCGCGCCGATCCGCGCCTGGCGGTCATCCGACCCGACGTCAGCGCCGACGGCGGCCGCATGACCCTGCGCGCGCCGGGCTTCGAGCCGGTGGCGCTCGCCGTGGACACCACCGGCGAGCGGCGCGACGTACGGCTGTTCGCGAACCGGTACCGTGGCATCGACCAGGGCGAGGAGGCCGCCGGCTGGCTGTCGGAGGTCCTGGGCGCGCCCAGCAGGCTGGTGCGCGTGCCGCCCGAGCACGACCGGGTGACCGACGGCGCCCTGCCCGGCACCTCCGGCTACGCGGACAGCTGCGCGGTGCTGGTCACCTCCGACTCCTCCCTGGCGGAGCTGAACGAGCGGATCGCCCGGCGGGACGCGCCGGCCGCCGCCCGCGGCGGGACCGGACCGGCCGCCGCCGGGCCGCTGCCGATGACCCGCTTCCGGCCCAACATCGTGGTCACCGGCTGGCCCGAGCCGCACACCGAGGACCGCGCCCGCCGCATCCGCCTCGGCGCCGCCGAACTGGGGTACGCCAAGGTGGCCATCCGCTGCTCGGTGACCCTGGTCGACCAGGACTCCGGCGCCGGGGCCGGCCCCGAGCCGCTGCGCACCCTCGCCGCCTACCGCCGGGCCGCCCAGGGCGGCGTGGCCTTCGGCGCCAAGTTCGCCGTGGTGCGGCCCGGGAAGCTGTCGGTGGGCGACGAACTGTCCGTCACCACCTGGGGACCCGCCGAGCTGTAGGGCGCACGACCCGGGCCGTACGGGCCGTACGACCCGGGGGCCGTACGCCTGGCCGTCAGGCGCCCAGCTCGCGTACGTACCGCCACTCGGTGACCGCCGGCTCGTAGCCCAGCCACGCGTTGACCGCGAGCATCGGCGCGTTCCCGCCGTCGTTGCCGGTGAACGCCACCGTGCAGCCGGCCGCCCGCGCGCGGCGCAGCGCGTCGTTCTTGGCGAGCTTCGCCAGGCCCCGGCCGCGGAAGGCGCGCGGCGCGCCGGTCATGGCCGACCAGTAGCGGCCCCGGCCGTCGGTGTGCGCGACGCTGTAGGCGGCCACCGCGCCGCCCACCAGCACCACCGACGTCAGCTCCCGGTCCAGCGCCGGGTGCTGCCACCGCTCGGCCAGCCACTGCTCGTACGCCGGGGGCCGCTCGGCGACGTCGCCGGGCTCGTCCGCGGTGCAGGCGGCGTCCGCCTCGTACAGCGGGCGCGGGTCGGCGGCGAAGTCGGTGGCCGTGCGCAGCTCCGTGCCCGGCACCGGCACCAGCGGCGGCAGGTCGGCGCGCGCCAGGTCCAGCCGCTGGATGCGCGAGGAGCGGCCGCGCCGGTAGCCGCGGCGCTCGGCGAACGTCTCCGCGGGCCGCCCGCCCAGCGCCCAGGAGAACACCGCCGCCGCGCCCAGCCCCGCCAGGTACTCCTCGCCGGCGGTCACCAGCGCCGACCCGGCGCCCGCGCGGCGCGCGTCGGCGCGCACGGACACGTCCAGGTACGCCTGGCCCGGCTCGTCGCCGTCGGAGAACAGCCCGGCCTCCGCCGCGCCGACCACCTCGCCGTCCCGCTCGGCGACCAGCAGCCGGTGCCGGTCGGCGGCGGGTGCGGCGGCGAACTCCCAGGCCACGGTCTGCGCGGTGGTCACCAGGTGGGGGAAGGCCGAGCGCCGTGCCTCGGCGACGGCCGCGGCGTCGAGGGGGCGGAAGTCGCGCACGATCAGTGTCATGATGCCGCAGGCTACGGCCAACGCGGCCCGGCCGCCCACGAATTTCCGCAGGTCGCGGCGGGATGCCGGAGGCCCGGCGCGGGGGCCGGCGTGGGGTCGGCGCGGCACGCGCGGGCGGCCGCGGGGACGGCACAATGAGCGAGGACACCATCGCCTAGCCCCCGAGGAGCCCGAGCGCCGTGGCCCTGCGGATCACCGTCGACCCCCACTCCCCGGTCGCCCCCTTCGAGCAGGTGCGCGCCCAGATCGCCGAACAGGCCCGCTCCGGCGCCCTCCCGGAGGGCCGCAAACTGCCGACCGTACGCGGCTTCGCCGAGGAACTGGGCCTGGCGGCGAACACCGTGGCCAAGGCCTACCGGGCGCTGGAGGCGGACGGCGTGATCGAGACCCGCGGCCGGCACGGCACGTTCGTCGCCGCCGCGGGCGACGCGGCCCGGCGCGAGGCGGCCGCCGCGGCGCAGGCGTACGCCCAGCGGGCCCGGCGGCTGGGTCTGGACCGCGCCGCCGCGCTGGCCGCCGCGCAGGAGGCCTTGCGCGCCGCCTACCAGGANCCGCCGCGCTGGCCGCCGCGCAGGAGGCCTTGCGCGCCGCCTACCAGGAGGACTAAAGGCTGTCCCGTAATCCCTGGTGGATCAGCGAGCGGCGTCAGATGCGGTCTTAGCCAGGCAGTGCCAGTGTTCGGGTTGCCAGCCTGGTAAGGAACTGGGTCTGCCGGTACATCAGTGCTGGGTCGATCTTGTCGAGATGACCGTCCTTCGCCACCTGCACCAGATAGGTAGGGCAACTGATGTATTGTACGGTCGGGATACCCTGTTGGTACGTGGATGTGGCCTCGCCATACAACCCAGCCCCGAGCGGCCACTCCACGGCGGTGCGGTCGAGTTGATCCCGCTTCACCTGGTCAATCACCAATGAATCCAAGGCAGAACTGTTGCCGACGCCGAGCACTGCGATCTCGGATCGCCCAGTCGGCCCATAAGTGCGGGTGAGCGGGTTATTGGTCCAGTTCATTGCGCCCAAATGTTCCGGCCAGATCGCGTATTTCAGCCGGTTTTGAATTTCTGGATGTTGGTTCAGCCATTTGTCCGGCTTCACGGTAGCGGAATTCGCGCACATGTGGTTGGGCGACAACAAAAACACGATGTCCCGCGGCCGCTGCGACCGATCCAGCCGGGTGAGATATTCGGCCATCGCCAGCAGAGCCGGCCCGCCGTTCTCCTCGATTGCGTTCTGGCCGTCGGTGTGCGTGCCCAGCAACAACGCGCCCGGCAGTCGCCCGCTTCCGGGTAGTTCGGCGACCAGATATTCCACAGTGGTGGGTCGGTGTTCCGCCTCCAGTACCAGAGTCCCGGTCAACGCGCCGTGACCAATCAGGTCGCGCAACCGCTTTCCCTGCTGCTCATCCAGATGCACTGCCGGCAAGCCGACATGGTTTTGCTGGTGCGGCGAGTACTGCCCGGCGGCTTCCGCCGGCGGAAAGGGGAAGATGTTGATCATCCCCACGGCGCCATGTTGCTGAGCCAATTCCAAGCTCGGAGCCCTGCCGAACAAGCTGAACGCCGTCCGGGTGTAGTCCTCCAGCCCGACGATCGGCATTGCCGCAGGCGGCTGGAAATGTTTGGCCAGCAGAAAAATCGCCCCGACGGGCAGCGGCGGAAGGGTAATGTCGGCGACCACGATCTTGCCACGCACGTCGACTCGCTGATAATCGTCGGCGGTGCCGTCGCCGACATAGACCAGTTCGGCGGTGACTCCCTCCGGCGGCGTTTCCCCGGAATGCGGCCGGTAGTAGGCCAGCGGAATCTGCTCTGTCCGGCCGTCTGCATCGGCAACCTGAAACGACCAGCGCCGGGCCCACCAGCCGTCCAGCGGCACCGGATAGCGGGTGACGGTCAGGCCATACGACTCAAGGCCGCCCTGCAGATCATCGACGTAACGTCGGTGCGCCTCGCCGCCGGTGAACCGCGGCCCGTGCGCCGTCATCCGTTCCACCTGCTCGAACAGTGCGTCCGCCGCAGCCGGATCCGCTCTCATCTGACCGGCCGCGGCCGATCCCCACGTACCTGCCCCTGCGGCCCCCAGGCCGACCGCTGTGGCTGTCAGGAGGAATGATCGGCGACTCGATTTCCACATTCCGGTAGTGTAGGCGCCAAGCGCCATCCAGGGCAATGTCGACTGCAATCCGGAATATTCTGTGGTCGATTACCGTAAAACCGCCTCCAGTATTTATCATTCCGATGCGCGTGTCACCCCGCGGAACGCGCCCCGTTTGACGTTCGGGTGCCCGCCGGACATCAGGATCGTGGAATTGGGCTCCGCCTGGCCCGTTGCCTGTCGCTTGCCGTCGCACTGGTCGATGTGGTCGGCCCTGAGCCGGAGCGCAGCGAGCCCCCGCAGGCCTGGCGCACGTAGGCGGCGTCGCCGCGGATCAGGGTGGGCTCGCCCAGGCGGTTGGCGAAGCCGAACCTCGTGGCCAGCACCACCTCGTCGCGGCGCCCGACGATGGCCCGGCCGCGGAGGTCGGGCCGGAAGGTCATACCGAGGTCGAGGCATCGACCCCCCCTCGATGACCAGCGGAGACAACCCCGAAGGCACCGTCCGCACAAGGTCGTTGACATCCCTCACACGAAGGTCAACGACCCCCAACACGTTCCGTCACCACCGAAAGTGGGCCGAAGGACCGTACAGACCCGTCCGGTGGGGGCTCATCGGTTTCCGGTGAGGGTGACGGTGATGGTGTCCGCGCCGGTGGTGCTGGCGATGGTGATGCGGGGCGCGTTGGGTGGGGAGGTGATGGTGCCGCCGGTGACCTGGGCGGTGTAGCCGTGCGGGTAGTTGAGAGCCGGTGCGGCGAGTTCGGTGATCGAGCCGGCCGGGAACGTGCCGTTGCCGTCGGCGCGCGTGGGGCGGTAGGTCAGCCGGAAGGTGCGGTCTTCCGGGTTGTAGGACCAGTTGGTGGGGGTGCCGGCGACGGCGAGCGGGTAGGGGCGGGTCAGCGCGCTGAGAACGCTGGAGTTGACGTTGTTGCCGGTCGGAGGCAGTCGCGGGTCGTCGACGACACTGGGGGTGAGTGTGAAGTCGGTGACGCCGGTGCGGTGATAGGTCCACTCGGTCCAGCCGACCATGGTTTGGTCGAGTTCGCCGGCGACCCGGGTCAGTTCGGTGGTGTCCGGGGTGGAGCCGAATTCGGTGACCAGTGGCGCGGAGTCGGCGTTGTGTGACTGCGCCGTCATCAGGGCCAGTTGGACGGCTTCGGCCGGTGGGCAGACCACGGTGTTGCGCACGGCTGCGACGTTCGGGTCGTCGGTGGGCTGCACCGGGCAGTACACGTGATAGGAGTTGCCGGTGGCGCCCGCGTCGATCGACGGTGGGGTGAACAGCGCGGCCAGCGACCTCTCCCAGAACACTGGGTGAGTGGCGTCGACGGCTCGGATGGCGCTGGTGGCGTCGTTGTAGGCGGCGCGGATCTTGTTGATCTGCGGGCAGTAGCCGATGGTGCAGTTGCTGTTGGACTGGGTGCCGACGTGGGGCTCGTTCATCAGGTCGTAGCCCAGCACCGCCGGGTTGCCGGTGAATCGTTCGGCGACGTGCTGCCAGAATCGGGCGAACCGGTCCCGCACGCCGGTCCCGGCGACCTGGGTGTTGTTCCAGAACGCGTCCCAGGTGGCGTCCTGCGACGTCGGGTCCAGCACTGCCCAGTCCGGGAAGCCCTGGCCGTTGAAGGCCTCGTTGTAACTGTCCTGGTGCATGTCAAGCAACGAGTAGATGCCGTGTGAGGCAAGGGCTTTCACGGTCCGTGCTATGGAGTCGAGGTAGTCGTCGTCGTAGTTGCCGGGGGTGGGTTCAACGGCTTTCCACATCACCCCGACCCGCGCGACGGTGTATCCGTTGGCGGCGAGGAACGCCGCGTCGTCGTCACCGAACCCCATCGATTCAGGCGAATAGGGCGACACTTTCTGGATCACATTGAACCCGTGCACCGTTACCGTCCGGCCCGCCGGGTCGGTCCACCATCGGCCGGTCTGTGTCAGGGCGGACAGTGTGGTCGGGCTCGTCGCGGCGGGGGGCGGGACCGCCGACGCGGCGGGCATGACCAGACCTCCGGTCAGTCCCGTAAGCGCGACGCAACCGGCGGCGATCAGGTGGCGGGGGCGGCGAAACGTCAGCATGAACTGGCCATCCTCAAGTTGCGGCCTGTGAGATCTTGACCATCGATGTGGAGCAGGAAGGCCGGAAACGGCGACCATACGCCGCTCGGCCGACTATCCGCTGGCGAGGTGGGGCGACGAGATCCGGGCGAAGTTCACCTTGCCGAGGCGGAATAAGCCACCGAGCACGACGTATTTCAGTTCCTGGGAGAATCGTCGGATTTCCCATCGCCCTGATCACCGCTCCCGGCCGCGCGCGCGACTGCCGTGACACCGGCCCGGCCCGCCCGGCTGCCCCGGCCTCTACGCTGCCCGCCGGGGACCTTCCCTGTTTCACCACTGGTAGCCGGGAGTATGGCCGACAGCCTCGATGATGGTCTGGAACTGCTCATAGGTGTCAGTGAGGCGTGCGGAGCCCCAGCCCTTCTGGCTGATCAGCCGCAGGCCGGGTGACACCTGGCCGGTGATCTGCTCCTCGGTGAAGGACTCGGCGGTGTCATTCCAGCGTTGGAGCTTGGGGCCGAGGTTGTCTCGCTCCTGTGGGGCGACTTCCTGGAGGAAGGGAGGCACGGG
>NZ_JAVSCF010000306.1:0-7016 GCF_031932565.1 Streptomyces sp. B1866 | reverse complement strand
GCCGCCGGGGACGGCCGGGCCCGCGCCGGACGCCGCGGTCACCGACCGGACCGCCCGCCTGGCGGTGCCGCCCGCGCCGCACGCCCGCGCGGGCGTGCGGGAGCGGATGCCGCGCCGGCCGGTGCTGGCGCTGGTCACCGCCCTGCTGCTGGCGCTGGGCATCGGCGTCGGCGTCTGGTACATCAACGCGGGGCAGTTCACGAAGGTCCCGGCCGTGCTGGACCTGCCGCAGAAGGACGCGGAGGACAAGCTGCGCGACGCCGGACTGGGCGTGCGGACCGAGGCGGAGTACAGCGACGTGGTCGACAAGGGCAAGGTCATCTCCACCGACCCCGGCGTCGGCGCCCGGATCCGCGACACCGGCACCGTCACCCTGCACGTGTCGCAGGGCCCGGAACGGGCCGAGGTGCCCAACGTGGTCGGCATGCGGCTGGCCGAGGCCAAGGCGCGGATCGCGGACGCGGGCCTGTCGGTCGGCACGGTCACCCAGCGGTTCAGCGAGGAGACGGCGCAGGGCGCGGTGCTGTCCACCCGGCCCGGAGCCGGTGTCGAGCGCAGGCCGGACACGCCGGTCGAGATCGTCGTCAGCAGGGGGTCGCCGGTGGACGTCCCGGACGTGCTCGGCGAGTCCGTGGACGAGGCCACGTCGGACCTGCGGGCGAGCGGCTTCAAGGTCAGGATCGCGCGGGAGCGGGTGTTCTCCGACGAGGACCCGGGCGCGGTGGCCCGCCAGTCCCCGTCCGGCGACACGCAGGCCGCCAGCGGCGACACCGTGACGCTCACCCTCTCCAAGGGACCGGAGATGGTGCGGGTGCCGGACGTGACGGGCAAGAAGGTGGACGAGGCCCAGGAGGAGCTGGAGGCCGCGGGCTTCGAGGTGCGTGTGGACCGGCCCCTGTTCTTCCCCGGCGACACGGTCGACAGCCAGTCGGTGGACGGCGGCGACGAGGCGCCGAAGAACAGCACGATCACCATCAAGGTGAAGGGCGCCTTCTGACGCNCAGCCAGTCGGTGGACGGCGGCGACGAGGCGCCGAAGAACAGCACGATCACCATCAAGGTGAAGGGCGCCTTCTGACGCCCGCGCGCCGCTGGTGACACGCGCGCCGCTTCTGATTCTGACGCACGCGCGCCGCGGGGCCGGGCCGCCGGGCCGCGGGCCCGCGGCGCGCGCCACCGGCCGGTCCCGCCGGGGCCGGTGGCCGGGCCGCCGGACGGGACCTGGCACCCTGGACGGGTGAGCACGTCCAGCAATCGCGAGCGCAACCCGGTCGGCGGCCACGTCATGGTGGCGGGCGGCCTGGCCATCGGCGGCCTGTCGTACGCCCGGGACATCGGCGCCGAGGCCGTCCAGATCTTCGTCGCCAACCCGCGCGGCTGGGCGACCCCGTCCGGCGACCGCGGCCAGGACGAGCGGTTCCGCGCGGCCTGCGCCGAGGAGTCCGTGCCCGTCTACGTGCACGCGCCGTACCTGATCAACTTCGGCTCGCACACCGAGGCCACGGCCGAGCGGTCGGTGGAGTCGCTGCGCCACTCGCTGCGCCGGGGCCGGGACGTCCGGGCCCGGGGCGTGGTGGTGCACACCGGCTCGGCCACCGGCGGGCGGGGGCGGGAGGCGGCGCTGGCGCAGGTGCGCGAGCGGCTGCTGCCGCTGTTGGAGGAGCTGACCCACGACGACGACCCGTGGCTGCTGCTGGAGCCGACGGCCGGGCAGGGCGCGTCGCTGTGCTCCCAGGTCGCGGAGCTGGGCCCGTACGTCGAGGCGCTGGACCGGCACCCGCGGCTGGGCGTGTGCCTGGACACCTGCCACGCGTTCGCCGCGGGCCACGACCTGGCGGCCGGGGGCGGTGTGAAGGAGTGCCTGGACGAGCTGGTGTCGGTGGTGGGCGAGGGGCGGCTGAAGCTGATCCACGCGAACGACTCCAAGGACGTCGCGGGCGCCCGGCGGGACCGGCACGAGAACATCGGCGCCGGGCACATCGGGGCCGAGCCCTTCCGGGAGCTGTTCACCCATCCGGCGACCCGCGGCGTGCCGCTGGTGATCGAGACGCCCGGCGGCAAGAAGGGCCACGCGGCGGACGTGGCCCGGCTGAAGGAGCTGCGCGACCACTGAGGCGGCGGGCGGCGGGACGGAACACGCCGCCGGGCCGGACCCCGACAGCCCAGCCCGTCGCCCCGGCCTGTCGGTGCGGCCCGGCGTCCCGGCCCGGGCCGCACCGACAGGCCAGGGCGCCACACCGACAGGTCACGCGCGCCGCCACGCCGAGCCGGACGCCGCCGGGCCCGTCCCCCGGCGGCCGCCCGTCACAGCTCGGGGCCGTCCCCCGGCTCCTCCTGGTAGGAGTACCGCTGCTCCCGCCACGGGTCGCCGATGTTGTGGTAGCCGCGCTCCTCCCAGAATCCGCGGCGGTCGGCGGTCATGTACTCCACGCCCCGCACCCATTTCGGCCCTTTCCAGGCGTACAGGTGCGGCACGACGAGGCGCAGCGGAAATCCGTGCTCGGCGGTGAGCGGTTCCCCGTCCCGGTGGGTGGCGAAAATGGTGGCGTCGGCCCGGAAGTCCGATATCCGTAGATTCGCACTGAAACCGTATTCCGCCCACACCATCACGTGGGTGGCCTCGGGTGCGGGCGGCGCGAGTTCCGCGACCGTACGGGCCGGAACGCCGCCCCATTCCGCGTCCAGTACGCTGAATTTCGTCACGCAGTGCAGATCCCCGACCACGGTGGAGTACGGCAGCGCGGAGAACTCGTCGTGCGTCCAGGCGTGTTTCCCGCCGTCGGCGGTGGCGCCGAAGACCTGGAACTGCCAGCGGTCGGGCCGGAACCTCGGCACGGGCCCGTAGTGTGTGACCGGCCAGCCCCGCCGCGTCCGCTGTCCCGGGGGCAGCTTCGCCGGCTTTCCTCTGTCACTTTCCGGCTGACCCATGTCTCCATGGTGGCAGACCCCGCCGGGAGGCCGTGACCCGGGATGGCGGTATCAGGGCAACTCCCACTAAGTATGCACTTACTGGACGCCCTCCTCGTGGCGGTGCAAGGATGCGATCAACCCGCCGTTCAACGAGGGAAGGAGTCCTTGATGCAGGGCGACCCGGAGATCATCGAGTTTCTGAACGAGCAGCTCACCGGCGAGCTGACCGCCATCAACCAGTACTTCCTGCACGCGAAGCTCCAGGAGAACTACGGGTGGACGAAACTCGCCAAGTACACCCGGGCGGAGTCGTTCGACGAGATGCGGCACGCCGAGGTGCTGACCGACCGCATCATCTTCCTGGAGGCGCTGCCCAATTACCAGCGGCTGTTCCACGTGCGCGTGGGGCAGACGGTCACCGAGATGTTCCAGGCGGACCGCCAGGTCGAGGTCGAGGCGATCGACCGCCTCAAGCGCGGCATCGAGGTGATGCGCACCAAGGGCGACATCACCTCGGCGAACATCTTCGAGGACATCCTGAAGGACGAGGAGCACCACATCGACTACCTCGACACGCAGCTGGAGCTGATCCAGAAGCTCGGCGAGCCGCTGTACATCGCCCAGCAGATCGAGCAGCCCAGCAGCTGACCGCCGCCGCGGCGCGGATCCGGCAGGGGCCGCCTCAGACCGCTCCGGCGGCCAGCACCGCCGCGCCCGCCGGTCCAGCCGCTCCGGCGGCGCCGAGCGTCCCGGCGGCGGCGATCGGCTCCGCCCGCCCGGGCGCCACGCGCCCGGCGCCCGCGGTCCGCTCGGCCGCCGTCCGTCCGCGCGACTCGCAGCCGCCGCGCCCGAGCAGGGCCTGTATCCGCCGCACGCACGATCCGCAGTCCGTGCCCGCCCCGCAGGCGCCCGCGATCTGGCGCGGCGTGCAGGCGCCGGTGGACGCGTGCTCGCGCACCTGCTTCTCGGTGATGCCGAAGCATGAGCAGACGTACACGGCGCGGCTCCTGGGGAATCCGGGGTTCGGATCAGTGAGGTTACCCTTACCTTATCCGCACCGAACCCGGCACGACAATGGGCGGGACGCGACTTTCGCGCGTCCCGCCCACGTTCGTACGGTCTGGTCCGGACCGGTCCCGCTACTGGTCCCGGTACATCTCCGCGACCAGGAACGCCAGGTCCAGCGACTGGCTGCGGTTCAGCCGCGGGTCGCACGCCGTCTCGTACCGCTGGTGCAGGTCGGCCACGAAGATCTCGTCCCCGCCGCCCACGCACTCGGTGACGTCGTCGCCGGTCAGCTCCACGTGGATGCCGCCCGGGTGCGTGCCCAGCTCCTTGTGGACCTCGAAGAAGCCCTTGACCTCGTCCAGCACGTCGTCGAAGCGCCGCGTCTTGTGCCCGGAGGCGGCCTCGAAGGTGTTGCCGTGCATCGGGTCGCACACCCACGCCACCCGCGCCCCGGAGGCCGTGACCTTCTCCACCAACTCCGGCAGCCGGTCGCGGACGGTGCCCGCGCCCATCCGCGTGATGAACGTGAGCCGACCCGGCTCGCGGTCCGGGTCGATCCGCTCGACCAGCGCCAGCGCCTCCTCCGGCGTGGTCGTCGGGCCGAGCTTCACGCCCACGGGGTTGCGGACGCGGGAGGCGAACTCCACGTGCGCCCCGTCGAGCTGCCGGGTCCGCTCGCCGATCCACACCATGTGGCCGGACACGTCGTACAGGTCGCCGGTGCGCGAGTCCACGCGCGTGAGCGCGGACTCGTAGTCGAGCACCAGCGCCTCGTGCGAGGCGTAGAGCTCGACCGTCCTGAACTCCTCCGGGTCGACCCCGCACGCGTTCATGAAGTTCAGCGCGCGGTCGATCTCACGGGCCAGCGCCTCGTACCGCTGCCCGGAGGGGGAGGACCGCACGAAGTCCTGGTTCCAGGCGTGCACCTGGCGCAGGTCCGCGTATCCGCCGGTGGTGAAGGCGCGCACGAGGTTCAGCGTGGCGGACGACGCGTGGTACATCCGCTTCAGCCGCTCCGGGTCCGGCGTGCGGGCCTGCTCGGTGAACTCCGAGCCGTTGACCGAGTCGCCGCGGTAGGAGGGCAGCGTCACGCCGTCCCGGGTCTCCACCGGCTTCGAGCGCGGCTTGCTGTACTGCCCGGCGATCCGGCCGACCTTCACCACCGGCACCGACCCGGCGTACGTCAGCACGGCGCCCATCTGGAGCAGCGTCTTGAGCTTGTTGCGGATCTGGTCGGCGCCCACCGCGTCGAAGGTCTCCGCGCAGTCGCCGCCCTGGAGCAGGAACGCCTCACCCCGGGCCACGGCCGCCAGCCGCTGCCGCAGCTGGTCGCACTCACCCGCGAAGACCAGCGGCGGATACGACTCCAGCTCGGCGACGACGGCGCGCAGGGCCTCCCGGTCGGGCCATCCGGGCTGCTGGGCCGCGGGCAGGGACTGCCAGGTGTTGCCACGGAGGTGGGTGTCAGCGTTCACGGTCACCCCCCCAGATTACGGGGTGATGTCGGGAGGCCCACCGCCTCGCCCAGCAGGTGAGACGTCCGGGCGTGTCGCGCCCGGCCCGGGCCCGCGTCGGGTAGTCTCCCCGGCATGCGCGCGCACCCTGCGACCGTCCGCACCACGACCTGGTGGTGGACCGCCTCCGAGGCGGCCCACCGACCGTAGCGCGCGACCACACGCTGCGAAGGCCGCCCCAAGGGCGGCCTTCGGCGTCTGCGGCGGCCGTTCCCTCTCCCGTGGCCTTCCCGACCCGGAAGGAACGCCCCCACCATGGTTCACGACGCGAACGCCGTCGTCCGCGGGCTGCTGGCCCCCGACTGCCCGCCCTTCGCCCTGCTGCACCGGCACGGCCCCGGCTCGCCCGGCGCCGTGGAGGTGCTGATCGGCCCGGTCACCGAGGTGCCGCGGCTGGCGGACATCCCGCTGCCCGAGGGCGCGCCCCGGGACGGCCGCGCGACGCGCGACGCCCTCGCGCTCGTGCCCTTCCGGCAGATCCGCGAGCGTGGCTTCGACGTGCGCGACGACGGCACGCCGCTGGCCGTGCTGCTCCCCCAGGACGTATACGAACTGCCGCTCGCCGACCTGCTCGGCGCGCTGCCCGCGCACCCCGTGCGCCTGGCGGACGGCGCCTTCGACACGGACGACGAGACCTACGCGGACATCGTGCGGCGGGTCGTGGCGGACGAGATCGGCACCGGCGAGGGCGCCAACTTCGTCATCCGCCGCAGCTACCGCGGCCGCCTGCCCGGCTTCGGCGCCGCCGACGCGCTCGCCCTCTTCCGCCGCCTGCTGACCGCCGAGCGCGGCGCCTACTGGACGTACGTGGTCCGGCTGGCCGACGGCCGCACGCTGGTCGGGGCGAGTCCCGAGGCGCACGTGCGGATGGCGGGCGGCACGGTCGTGATGAACCCGATCAGCGGCACCTACCGCTATCCGCCGTCCGGGCCCGACCGCGCGGGCCTGCTGGCGTTCCTGGCCGACGGCAAGGAGGTGGAGGAGCTGTCCATGGTCGTCGACGAGGAGCTGAAGATGATGTGCACCGTCGGCGACCTGGGCGGGCAGGTCGTCGGCCCGCGGCTGCGCGAGATGGCGCACCTGGCGCACACCGAGTACGAGCTGCGCGGGCGCAGCTCCCTGGACGTGCGGGAGGTGCTGCGCGAGACGATGTTCGCCGCGACGGTCACCGGCTCGCCGGTGCAGAACGCGTGCCGGGTCATCGAGCGGTACGAGCACGGCGGGCGCGGCTACTACGCGGGCGCCCTCGCGCTCGTCGGCCGGGACGCGGGCGGCGCGCAGACCCTCGACTCGCCGATCCTGATCAGGACCGCCGACATCGCCCCCGACGGCGCGGTACGGGTGCCCGTGGGGGCGACCCTGGTGCGCCGCTCGGAACCGGCCGCGGAGGTCGCGGAGACGCACGCGAAGGCGGCGGCGGTGCTCGCGGCGCTGGGAGCGGCGCCGGGAACGGCATCGGGAGCGGCGTCGGCGGCGCTGGGAGCGCCGGAGGCGGCGTCGGCGGCGCCTGGAGTGCCGGAGGCGGCGTCGGTGGCGCTGGGAGCGGCGCCCGCGGCCGCGCGGTCCGCGGGGCCGGGCCCGGCGG
>NZ_JAVSCF010000305.1:0-7129 GCF_031932565.1 Streptomyces sp. B1866 | reverse complement strand
CCGGGCCCGGTCAGCGCGGCGGCGGGCCGCGGGCTCGGTCAGCGGGACGGGCGGGCTCCGGGGCCCGGGCTGACGGCGACCTCGTGCGGGCCGAGCGCGCCGTGCTCCGCGCAGCAGGTGACGGCGGCCCGCACCGGCGCTCCGCACGCGGCGTGCCGGACCCGCACGACCGGGCCCTCGGGGCCGGCCGTGTGGGTGTCGCCCCACTGCATGAGGGCGATCATCACGGGCCACAGGTCCCGGCCCTTGGCCGTGAGGCGGTACTCGTGCCGGGTGCGGGCGCCCGGCTCGCGGTAGGGCTCGGTCCGCAGGATGCCGGCGGCGACCAGCTTCCGCAGCCGATCGGCCAGGACCGCCTCGGACAGGCCCATGTGCCGGTGGAAGTCGTCGAACCGGCGGACCCGGTGGAAGGCGTCGCGCAGGATCAGCAGGGTCCACTTCTCCCCGACCAGGTCGAGGGTCCGCTGGACCGAGCAGTTGTCGGTGTCCATGTCGAGCCACGTCATCTCGGCCATCCGGACATTGTAGGCGGCTGGCTTTGTCATTGACAGCCAGATCCGGCCACAGCTAGCTTTGGCTGACGAAGTCAGATGAGAGGGGCGGACGGACATGCGGCGGTCACGTACGTACGAGTGGCAGGACCCGGCGATACCGGCCTCCGCCATCGGGCAGGGCACGGGCCTGGACCTGCTGCGCGAGGTCGCGGCCGGACGGCTGCCCGGTCCGCCCATCGGCGCCACGCTGGGCTTCACGCTCGAAGAGGTCGAGCCCGGCCGGGTGGTGTTCGCGCTGGAGCCCGGCGAGGAGCACTACAACCCCCTCGGCAGCGTGCACGGCGGCGTCCACGCCACCCTGCTCGACTCCGCCGCCGGCTGCGCGGTCCACTCCACGCTGCCGCACGGCATGGCGTACGTCTCGCTGGACCTGTCCGTGAAGTTCCTGCGGCCGGTCACCGTGGACACCGGCAAGGTGCGCGCCATAGGCACCGTCCGCAGCAGCGGCCGCCGTACCGCGCTGGCCCAGGCCGAGCTGTACGACTCCGCGGACCGGCTGCTGGCCCACGCCACCAGCAGCTGCCTGCTGTTCCCGGCTCCCGGGGCCTGACGGGCGCCGGGCGGCCCCCGCGGACCGGACGGCGCAGGACGACCGGGACGGGAGCCGTGCCGGACGGCCTTGCCGGACGGCTCCGGGACACGTGCCCGGGCCCGGCCTGCCCGCGGCGCCCCCAGAAGCCCGAGGAGCCGGGGCCCGGCGCGCGTCACGGACGCGCCAAGAACGGACCGCTCCGCGTCAGGGACCCGTCAGGGCCGGTCCCGCCCGCCCCGGCCGCGTCTACGGTCGGCCCATGGCACGGCACACCGGTCACTCCCCGACGACGCCCGCCGGACGGCGCGGCGCCGGGCCGCCGCCGGACACCGTCGGCGACCCGCGCTGGCGCGCCGACACCCGGCACGCGCTGTGCTACGGACTGGGGTTCGCCGCCCTGACGGCGGCGCTCGACTGGGCCTCCGGCGGCCTCACCCCGGCCCGCGCCGACGTGTGGCTGGCCCTGGGCGGGCTGCTGTTCTCCGTGCTGCGGCCGCCGCGCGTCACCGCGGGCCCGGGCTGGCTCGCGGTGCGCGGCCTGGTGCGCACGCACCGGGTGCGCACCGACGCGCTGACCGGCGTGCAGCTGTACGACGGGCCCGCACCCCGGCTCGTACTGCGGGACGCCGACGGCGGCCACGTCGCCTTCGACGCCCGGGTCCTGTCCGCCGCTCCCCTGCTGTGGCACGCGCTGGAGACCGGCGCGCGGCGCTCGGCCGAGCGCGGCACGCTGCGCTACGGCGCCTGGGCCCTGCGCCGGCTGGCCCGGCGGATCGACGGCGGCACCGCGCGGGCGGTGCTGCGCGCCTCGGGCCTGGAGTAGGGCCCGAGGCGGCCGGCGGGGTACGCCCGTACGGCGGGCCGGGCGCCCCGGGCCCCGTACGCCCGCGCGCCGTCGGGCCCGGCGTTCGCCCGCACCCCGCGGACTGACAGACACGGACGTCCGGCAGGCAGCCGCGCCGGAAACGGCACCCGCCCGGCAGGAGCGCCATGCGACGCGGACGCGCCGGGCCGTGTCGGACGATCCCGCCTCCGGCCCGCGCAACCAGGCGCCGCCAGGGACCGGGCGCGCACCTGTCGGGCCGTCACACCCCCAGCTCGGCCGGCAGCCGCCCGGCGCGGATCGCCGCAAGCAGTTCGGCGTGGTCGGCCTCGGCGCGGTCCGCGTACGCCGCCGCGAAACCGGCCACGGCCTCGTCCAGCTCGTCGTTCTTGCCGCAGTAGGCGGCCAGCAGCCGCGGGTCGGCGCTGTGCGCGTGGGCGCGCGCCAGCAGGGCGCCGGTCATCCGGCCGTAGTCGTCCACCTGGTCGGCGGCCAGCGCGGCCGGGTCCACGCTGCCCTTGCGGTTGCGGAACTGCCGTACCTGGTACGGCCGCCCGGCCACCGTCGCCCAGCCCAGCAGGATGTCGCTGACGACCTGCATGCGCTTCTGGCCCAGCACCACGCGCCGCCCCTCGTGCACCATCGCGGGCGCGGGGAAGCCGACCGCGGGCAGGTACGGCACCAGCGCGGACGCGCGGGCCTCCTTGACCTGGAGTATCAGCGGCTCACCGAGGTGGTCGAGCAGCAGCACCACGTACGACCGCAGGCCCACGCTGCCGGTGCCGACCACCCGGAAGGCCACGTCCTGCACCGCGTACCGGGCCAGCAGCGGCAGCCGGTCCTCCGGCAGCGTCGCCAGGTACTCGGCGAGCGCCGACACCACGGCCGCCGCCTCGCCGTCCGGGACGCGGCGCAGCACGGGGGGCGCGTCCACGAAGCGCCGGGCGGGCGGGCCGGACGCCTTGCCGCCCGCCGGGCCGCCGGGCGCGGGGACGGGCTCGGTCGCGCTCGCGGCGAACCGGGCGCTGGTGTTGCGGCGCGCCTTCTCCGCGACCCGCTCCAGGGTGCCCGCCAGGTCCCGGGCGTCGGCGTGCGAGACCAGTTCCTCGTCCGCGATCGCGTTCCAGGCGTCGGACACGGGCAGCTTCGCCAGCAGGCGCATGGTGTGCCGGTAGGCGCCCACCGTGTCGCGGGCCGCCGCCCGGCAGGTGTCCTCGTCGGCGCCCGCCTCCCGGCCGACCAGCACCAGGGAGGCGGCCAGCCGCTTGAGGTCCCACTCCCACGGGCCGTGGACGGTCTCGTCGAAGTCGTTCAGGTCCATGATCAGGCCGCCCCGGGCGTCCCCGTACAGCCCGAAGTTGGCGGCGTGCGCGTCGCCGCACAGCTGCGCGCCCACCCCGGTGACCGGGGTGCCCGCCAGGTCGTGCGCCATCAGCCCGGCCGCCCCGCGCAGGAACGCGAACGGGGACGCGGCCATCCGCCCGACCCGCAGGGGCACCAGCTCCGGCAGCCGGCCCTCGTTGGACCGCTCGACAGCGGCCACCGCGCCGGGCCGCCCCGGGTCGTACGGCAGCCGGGCGTGCGCCGAGCGGGGCACCCGCCGCCGCAGCGCCCTGCCCTCCTCCTTGGGGGCGCCGCCCATCGGCCACCGGGCGAAGCCCGCCACGTGCGGCAGGCGCGCGGCGCCCGCCGCGGTGCCCGTCTCCGGCGCGTCGGCCATGGCGCGCTCCTCCCCTTTGGTTCTCTGCGGTCAGCGTCCGGCCGCCGGGTTCGTGTCACTCGTCCTGCGTGCCCCGAGCGCCGGGGCCGCCCGGTGACCGTACCGCCCGCCGCGCAGGTCCCCTCACCAGGGCGCCGGCCGCCGGGCCCGCGATACGATAGACAGACCTGTCCAGGAGGGTGAGGGGCATGGGATCTTCCCGCCGCGCGGGGCGGCCGTCGGCGCGCGAGCGCCTGCTGGCGGCCGCGGACGAGCTGTTCTACGCGGAGGGCGTGCAGAGCGTCGGCATCGACCGGGTGATCGAGCACGCGGGCGTGGCGAAGGCGTCCCTGTACAACACCTTCGGCGGCAAGGAGCAGCTGATCCGCGCCTACCTGGAGGCCCGGCACGCGCGCGCGAGCGAGCACGTCCGGCACGTGATGGAGTGCTGCCGGACGCCGCGCGAGCGGATACTGGCGATCTTCGAGGCGCAGGGCGAGGTGTTCGCCTCGCCCGACTTCCACGGCTGCGCCTTCGTCAGCGCGGCCGCCGAGGCCCGGCCGGGAGGGCTGGTGGAGCAGGCGGCCGACGACCACCGCCGGGCGCTGCGGGCGGTGTTCACCGAGCTGGCCGAGCAGGCGGGCGCGGCCGACCCGGCCCGGCTCGCGCACCAGCTGCACCTGCTCTACGACGGCGCGGTGCTCTCCGCCCGGCACGACCGCTGCCCCACCGCCGCCGAGGCGGCCCGCGCGGCGGCCGCGGCGCTGCTCGACGCGGCGGCGGGCCCGGCGCGGGAGGGGCCGGGCTGAGCCGGCCGCATCCGCGCGTCACCCGCATGCGTTCACGCGCGTACGGTCACTCGCGTACGGAAGCGGCGCCTGGCCGGCCGCGCGGCGGTCAGGGCAGCGGCGAGGGCTCCTCCGACGGCCTGCGCAGCAGCTCGATCAGGGCCCCGTAGCCGTCGGCGCCGTGGCCCGCGGCCACCGCCCGCTCCACCCGCGCCCTGGCCTGCCGCGGCGGTCCGGCGTCCACGCCCTGCTCCACGCTGGTGCGCAGGATGTGGTCCAGCTCGGTCAGGTGCGCCTCCAAGGACGCCGCCTCGCCGGGGTAGCGGCCCTGGTCGATCCCGGGGGCCTCCGCCATGAGGAGCGGGGTCACCGCGGACAGCAGGAACCAGCCGAGGGCCAGCTCGGCGAACTCCACCGCCGTCACGCCCGCCGAGCCCGCCAGGGCGGCGGCGTGCAGGAAGCCGTTGGCGGTCGTGTACATCAGGTCCAGCAGCGCCGGGCGTACGTGCCGTGCGGGCGGTACGGGCGCCGGGACGGCGGGTCAGACCTCGCCGCGCCAGGCGCCGTCCGCCACGCCGCGCGACTCGATGTACTTCTTGAAGCGCTCCAGGTCGCCCTTGGCCTGACGGCGCACGAAGCCGAGCTTGTCGCCCACAGTGTCGGCGATGCCCTCGGGGGCGTGGTCGAACTGGAGCATGATCTTGGTGTGGGAGTTGTCGATCCGGTGGAAGGTGACCGCTCCGGCCTGCCGGACCTCGCCGGAGACCGTGGTCCAGGCGACCCGCTCGTCGGGGATCTGCTCGGTGATCTCCGCGTCGAACTCCCGGCGCTGCCCGCCGGCCTTCGCCACCCAGTGGGTGAGGGTCGGCGTGCGCTGCTCGACGCGCTCGACCCCGTCCATGAAGACGGGGAACCGCTCGAACTGGGTCCACTGGTTGTACGCGGTGCTCACCGGCACGTCGACGGTGATGGACTCCTCGATCTGCGACATTTTCCTGTCTCCTCCCGGTGTGCCATCTCTGCGCACCGTTCGCGTGCCCCGTCCACGGTGGTTCACACCCGCGGTACGGGCGCGCGCGCAGACGCCCCGCGCCGCCGTCAGGGCCCGGAGAAGCGGTCCCCCAGGCCCGGGCGGCGGCGCAGCCGCTCCGGGTAGCCGGGGCCCATCCGCGGGCTGGTGTCCTCCGCGCGCAGCGGCTCCCGGCAGGCCGCGCACACGACCTCGGCGTGGCTGTCGTGCCCGCACCGGTCGTGGTGCAGGGCGATGGGCGGGCCGTCCTCGCCGGCCAGCCAGCGGTCGCCCCACCGGACCATCGCCGCGAGCACGCCGAAGAAGTCGCGGCCCTTCTCGGTCAGCACGTAGTCGTACCGGACGGGGTCGTGCTGGTAGGGCCGCTTCTCCAGCAGGCCCTCGGCGACCAGCCGCCGCAGCCGGTCGGCCAGCGTGTTCCGGGCGATGCCCAGCTCCCGCTGGAACTCGTCGAACCTGCGCATCCCGTAGAACGCCTCCCGCAGCACCAACGGCGTCCACCAGTCCCCCAGCACGTCCATGGTCCGCGCTATCGAGCACGGCCAGTGTGCGAACGACGTCCGTTTCATGCGGCAAGACTAGCTAGTCTCAACGTGAAACCCGGCAGGTGAGAACAGGCCACGCCGCGGGCCGGCCGACACGTCCCAGGAGCCCTTGAATGCCTCGGCGAGCCACCACGCGGGCTCGCGGTCCGCGACCTTCGCGTCCACCAGGAGCGGCCGGGTCCGCGGCCCGGCGAGCCAGCCCGCCACCCGGTCCAGGTCGGCGGGGCGGCGCACGGTCACGCCGTCGAAGCCGTGGCCGCGCGCGACGGCGGCCAGGTCGGTGTCCGGGAACGTCACGATGCCCTCGTCCGAGCCGGTGCGGCCGAAGTGGTGGACCTCCGCGCCGTACGCCGCGTCGTTGTAGACGACCACGACCATCGGCAGGCGCAGCCGGACGACCGTCTCCAACTCGGCGGCGGCCATCAGGAGGCCGCCGTCGCCGGTCCCGCACACCGGCAGCCGACCGGGCTGGGCGAGCGCGGCCCCGACCGCGGCGGCCAGGCCCAGGCCCACGCACTGGAAGCCCTGTCCGAAGCACAGCGCCCGCTCGTCGGGCACGTCCAGGTAGACGGTCGGATAGCCGAGGAAGTTGCCCGAGTCCAGGGCGATCACCCGATCCCGGTCCAGCAGGCCGTCCAGGGCGATGGTCAGGGTGCGCGGGTCGATCCTGGCGTCCGCGCCGGCCTCCGCGCCGCCGTCCGTCCCGGCGTCCTCGTACGGCACGTCCCGCCAGCGGCCCTCGGCGGCGATCCGCTCGCGTACCCGCGCGGTGCGGTACCCGGTCGCCGCGTGGCCGCGTGAGCGCAACTCGGCGGCGACCGCGCGGGCGGTGCGGGCGCAGTCCCCCACCACCCCCAGGTCCACCGGCAGGTGCCGGCCGGGGGCCAGCGGGTCGAGGTCGACCTGCGCCACGGCCGCGTCCGGGCCGATCAGCTCGCCGTGCCGGGTCGTCCACGGGTTCAGGGCGCAGCCGAAGGAGACGACGGCGTCCGCGGCGCACAGCAGTTCGGCCGCGAGCGGCGTGGCCATGCCCCCGGCCACGTCCAGGTTCCACGGGTCGGTCGCGAACAGCCCGCGGGCCACGGCCGAGGTGGCCAGCAGCGCGCCGCAGGCGTCGCCGAGCGCGCGCAGCGCCGGGCCGGCCGCGCGGGCGCCGCG
>NZ_JAVSCF010000304.1:0-7136 GCF_031932565.1 Streptomyces sp. B1866 | reverse complement strand
GGGGCGGGGCCGCCGGGCCGCGCCGGGCCCCCGGCGTCCGGCGCCTCGGACGCCGGCCGCACCGGGCCGCCGCCGTGCGGCCGGATCCGCCCGGTCGGCGCGTCCCGGCCCCCGTTTCCGAGGCCCCCGTGCCCGAGACCCCCGTTTCCGGGAGAAGTGTCCGAAAGAGAGCGGTTGGCCACCGCCGTACGGTCGGCCGGAAGCGTACGGTCCGGGCCGACGCGGCCGGGTGCGCCGAGGTCCGGCAGCGGCGCCCGGTCCCACGGCGTCCACGAGGCGCGGATCTCGATGCGCGTCGACGGCGGGCGCTCGCCCATGCCGCCGAAGTAGTGCGAACTCGCCCGCGTGACCGTGCCGCTGGGCTCGCCGTACGCCACCCCGCGCGCCTCCAGGGCGCCCGTCAGCCACGACCAGCACACCTCGGGCAGCAGCGGGTCCGCCGCGATCTCCGGCTCCAGGTCCGCGTGCACGAGCGTGACCAGCCGGAACGTGCCGTCCCAGGCGTCCGGCCCGGCCGGGTCGTGCAGCAGGATCAGCCGCCCCTCGGCCAGCTCCTCGTCGTCCACGGCGACCACCGCGTCCAGCGCGTACGAGAACGGGGCGAGCCTGCGCGGCGGCGGCGTCGGGGCGAGCTCCACCTCCGGCCGCGGCCGGAAGGCCCGCAGCCCGGCGACCGCCCTGTCGAAGGCGGACGGGACGCCGCCCTCCCCACCCGTGTCGTCAGCACCGCCGCCCGGTGACTGCCCTTGAACCGCTGCCATGCCCGGAAGACTAGGCGCAGGAGGGGCCGCAGCCGGGGAGGGACACCCGGGTTGGCGGGTCACTCGTTCGGCCCGTGCGAAGATTTGGGACATGAGCGAAGGCGAACGGCCCTCGGGCCGGCAACCAGGCGGCCCCGCCCCGGCCGCGCCCCCCGCGCCGTCCGCGGTCCCGGCGGGCCCCGCGGCCGACTCGGTGTTCCTGCGGGCCTGCCGCGGCGAATCCGTGCCGTACACGCCGGTGTGGTTCATGCGGCAGGCGGGCCGCTCCCTGCCGGAGTACCGCAAGGTCCGCGAGGGCATCGCCATGCTCGACTCCTGTGCCCGGCCGGACCTGGTCACCGAGATCACCCTGCAACCGGTGCGCCGCCACCGCGTCGACGCGGCCATCTACTTCAGCGACATCGTCGTCCCCCTCAAGGCCATCGGCCTCGACCTCGACATCAAGCCCGGCGTGGGCCCGGTGGTCGAGCACCCGGTGCGCACCCGCGCCGACCTGGACCGGCTGCGGCCGCTGGACCCGGACGAGGTGAAGTACGTCACCGAGGCCGTCGGCATGCTCGTCGGCGAGCTGGGCGCCACCCCGCTCATCGGCTTCGCGGGCGCGCCCTTCACGCTCGCCAGCTACCTGGTCGAGGGCGGTCCCTCGCGCAACCACGAGCGCACCAAGGCGCTCATGTACGGCGACCCGGGGCTGTGGGCCGACCTGCTGGACCGGCTCGCGGACATCACCGCCACCTTCCTGAAGGTGCAGATCGAGGCCGGCGCCTCCGCGGTCCAGCTCTTCGACTCCTGGGCCGGGGCGCTGGCGCCCGGCGACTACCGCCGCCTGGTGCTGCCCGCGTCCGAGAAGGTCTTCGCCGCCGTCGCCGGGTACGGCGTGCCGCGCATCCACTTCGGCGTCGGTACGGGCGAGCTGCTGGGCCTGATGGGCCAGGCGGGCGCCGACGTGGTCGGGGTGGACTGGCGGGTGCCGCTGGACGAGGCCGCGCGCCGGGTCGGCCCGGGCCGCGCGCTCCAGGGCAACCTCGACCCGGCCGTGCTGTTCGCGCCGCGCGAGGCCGTGGCGGCCAAGGCCCGCGAGGTGCTCGACGCGGCCCGCGCGGCGTTCCCCGGCGGCGGGGGCCACGTGTTCAACCTCGGCCACGGCGTGCTGCCGGACACCGACCCGGACGCGCTGACGCACCTGGTGGAGTACGTGCACGAGGCGTCGGCGCGCTGAGCCCGCCCGGGGCCTGAGCCTGGGCCGGGGCGCCGGGACCCCTGAGCCGGGACCCCTGAGCCGGGACCCCTGAGCCGGGGCAGCGGGCCGCGCTCGCGGCGGTCCGTGCTCGGGCGGCGGTCCGTGCTCGGGCAGCGGGCCCGCGCGAGGGCCGCGTGGCCCGGGACCGGCGGCCCTCGCGCGGCCCGGTCAGCGCTCCAGGACCAGCGCCTGCCCCTGCCCGACCCCGATGCACAGCGAGGCCAGGCCGGTGCCCGAGCCCGCCGCCGCGAGCTGGTGGGCGACGGCCCCCGCCAGCCGGGCGCCGGAGCAGCCCAGCGGGTGCCCGATGGCGATGGCCCCGCCGCGCGGGTTGACCACGGTCGGATCCAGGTCGGGCCACTCGGCCAGGCAGCCGAGCACCTGCGCGGCGAACGCCTCGTTCAGCTCGAACACCGACAGGTCGGCGAACGTGCGCCCCGCGCGGGCCAGGGCGCGGCGCACCGCCTCCACCGGGCCCAGGCCGAAGTACTGCGGCTCGATGCCGGTCACGGCGCTCGCGCCGATCCGCGCCAGCGGCTCCCGGCCGATGGTCTTCAGGCCCTCCTCGTCGGCGAGCAGCAGGGCGGCGGCGCCGTCGTTGAGGGCCGAGGAGTTGCCCGCCGTGACCGTGCCGCCCTCCCGGAAGGCGGGCTTCAGCCGGGCCAGCGCCTCCAGCGAGGTGCTGTCGCGGATGGTCTCGTCCCGCGGCAGGTCCACGCCCTCGTACGGCACCACCTCGGCGCCGTACGCGCCGTCCTTCCACGCCCGCGCCGCCTTCTCGTGGCTGGCCAGCGCGTACTCGTCCTGGGCCGTGCGGCTGATGCCGTGCCGGTCGGCGACCAGCTCGGCGCCCTCGCCGAGGGAGACCGTCCACTCCGGGGGCATGGCCGGGTTGGTCATGCGCCAGCCCAGGGTGGTGGAGTACAGCTGCTGGTGCCCGGCCGGGAAGGGACGGTCCGGCTTGGGCAGCACCCACGGCGCGCGGCTCATGGACTCCACGCCGCCCGCGAGCGCGACGTGCGCGTCGCCGACGGCGATGGCGCGGGCCGCGTGGACGACGGCCTCCAGGCCCGAGGCGCACAGCCGGTTCACGGTCGCGCCCGGCACCGTCACCGGCAGCCCGGCCAGCAGCACGGCCATGCGGGCGACGTCGCGGTTCTCCTCGCCCGCGCCGTTGGCGTTGCCGAACAGCACGTCGTCGATCCGGGCCGGGTCCAGGTCCGGGGAGCGGTCCACCAGGGCCCGTACGACATGGGCGGCCAGGTCGTCCGGCCGGACCCCGGCGAGAGCGCCGCCGTACTTGCCGATCGGCGTGCGCACCGCGTCCACCACGTAGACATCCCGCAGGCGATCGTTCATGGGTCCTCTCCCGCTTCCGCCGCCGCGGTATCCGTGTCGGCGCCGGGCGGCGATGTTACTGGCCAGTTGCGAGTGTCAAGTTCCTGAACCTGCCCTGTCAACGGCGACAGGGGACGGCCATCGCGTTGACGCACGGCGGCGGGCGCGTCAGCGTGGAGATATGACCGAAATCGTGAGCCCGCGCGTGACACCGCCGCGGATCGTCGTACGAGGGGTCCAGCCCGGCGATCCGCCGTTCCGGATAGTCAAGATGGACGGCGAGCTGGTCGGCATCGCGCGGTCGATTGTGGACGTCATCGAGATCGCCCGGCAGGCCGGGCTCGGCCACCTCGACCTCGACGACCCCGACGTCGTCCGGTGGGTCGGCGGCGACAAGTTCACCTGGACGCCGTGGCTGGTGTGGTCGCGGCGCGGGCGGGCGCGCGCCGAGCGCGCCGAGCGCGAGGCGGGCTGACACCGGCCGTACGGCCGCGGCGCACGGCCGGCCCGGCCGACGGGTCCGGCCCGGCGCTCCGCCCCGCGGACCCGGCCCGCCCCCTTGCGACACGGGCCGTACGCACCCTGCCGCACGGCCCGTACGGCCCGCGCGGCAGGGTGCGCAGGGCGCGGTGAGAGAGTAGGGGCATGAGCGCCGCTCCCACGCCCCCCACGCCCGCCGCGCCCCACGCCGTCGTCATCGGCGGCGGCGTCTCCGGGCTCGCCGCCGCCCACCGGCTGCTGGCCGGCGGCGCGCGCGTGACGCTGCTGGAGGCGTCCGCGCGGCTCGGCGGAAAGCTGCTGGTCGGCGAGGTCGCGGGCGTGCCGGTGGACCTCGGGGCCGAGGCGATGCTCGCGCGGCGGCCCGAGGCGGTCGACTTCGCCCGCGCGGTCGGCCTCGGCGGCGCCCTGCGGGCCCCCGCCACCGCGCGCGCCTTCCTGTGGACGCGCGGCGCGCTGCGCCCGATGCCGGCCGGCCACGTCATGGGCGTGCCCGGTGCCCTCGGGCCGCTCGCCGCCTCCGGAGTGCTCTCCGAGGCGGGCCTGGCGCGGATCGCGGACGAGGAGCGGCTGCCCCCGGCCGAGGTCGGCGAGGACGTCGCGATCGGCGCGCTCGTGGCCGAGCGGTTCGGCCGCGAGGTGGTGGACCGGCTGGTCGAACCCCTGCTCGGCGGGGTGTACGCGGGCGACGCGTACCGGATCTCGCTGCGGGCGGCGGTCCCGCAGCTGTTCGAGGCCGTCCGCACCCACCCGTCGCTGACCGAGGCGGTACGCGCCGTCCAGCGGCGCGCCGCGGCCGGGCAGGCGGCGTCCGGACCGGCGGCGGGGCCGGTGTTCATGGGGATCGACGGCGGCGTCGGGCGGCTGCCGCTCGCGGCCGCGGACGCGCTGCGGGCCGCGGGCGCCGACGTGCGCACGGCCGCGCCCGTACGGCGGCTGCGCCGGTCAGGCGACGGCTGGAGCGTCGGCACGGACGGCGCGGAGCTGCGCGCCGACGCGGTCGTCGTGGCCGTGCCCGCGCCCGCCGCCGCCCGCCTGCTGGCCGCCGAGGCGCCGGCCGCGGCGGCCGAGCTGGCGGGCGTCGACTACGCGTCCATGGCCCTGGTCACCATGGCGTTCCGCCGCGCCGACCTGGCCGGTGACGCGGGCGCGGCGACGGCCGAGGGCAGCGGCTTCCTGGTGCCGCCCGTCGACGGGCACGTCATCAAGGCGGCCACCTTCTCCAGCCGCAAGTGGGACTGGGTGGGCGGCGCCGACCCCGGCCTCCTCCTGCTGCGTACCTCGATCGGGCGGTTTGAGGACGACGAGCACCTGAAGCGCGACGACGCGGACCTGGTAGAGATGTCCCGCGACGACCTGCGCCGGGCCGTCGGCCTGACGGCCCGCCCCGTGGCCACCCGCGTCGTGCGCTGGGAGCACGGCCTGCCGCAGTACCCCGTCGGCCACCTCGCCCGGGTCGCCCGCGTCCGCGATGAGGCCGCCAGGCTGCCCGCCCTGCGGGTGTGCGGGGCGGCGTACGACGGCGTGGGCATCCCGGCCTGCGTCGCAAGCGCCCGCCNGACGGCGTGGGCATCCCGGCCTGCGTCGCAAGCGCCCGCCGCGCCGCCGACGAGCTGCTGGCCGGGCTCGCGGCGCGGACCCAGGCCCTGTCGTCGAAGTAGCGTCGTCCGTCCGGAGGGCGGGGCCCGCGGCGTCCGGTGCGAGGGGGCACCGCCCAGCGGTGGCCGGGGGAGCAGGCGTCGCGGGGCAGGGGGGACTTCGACGACAGGGCCTGGGGCCGGGCCGGGGCGCGCCGGACGGCGAGTGAGAATAGCCTCATGACTGCTGCTCCCGAGAAGATCCCCAACGCCGGCAAGCGGGCCAAGGACCTCAACGAGGTCATCCGCTACACCCTGTGGTCGGTGTTCCGGCTGCGGGACGTGCTGCCGGAGGACCGCACCGGCTACGCCGACGAGGTGGAGGAGCTGTTCGGCCAGCTCGCCGCCAAGGACGTCACCGTGCGCGGCACATACGACGTGTCCGGGCTGCGCGCGGACGCCGACCTCATGATCTGGTGGCACGCCGAGACCGCCGACGCGCTCCAGGAGGCGTACAACCTCTTCCGCCGCACCCGCCTGGGCCGGGCCCTGGTGCCGGTCTGGTCGAACATGGCGCTGCACCGCCCGGCCGAGTTCAACCGGTCGCACATCCCGGCGTTCCTCGCCGACGAGAACCCGCGCCAGTACGTCAGCGTCTACCCCTTCGTGCGGTCCTACGACTGGTACCTGCTGCCGGAGGAGGACCGCCGCCGCATGCTCGCCGACCACGGGAAGATGGCGCGCGGCTACCCGGACGTACGGGCCAACACGGTCGCCTCCTTCTCGCTGGGCGACTACGAGTGGATCCTCGCCTTCGAGGCGGACGAGCTGTACCGCATCGTGGACCTGATGCGGCACCTGCGCGGCTCGGAGGCGCGCCTGCACGTGCGCGAGGAGGTGCCGTTCTACACCGGGCGGCGCAAGGCGGTCGCGGAACTGGTCGCGGGCCTGGCCTGACGCGGAGCGTGCCGGGCGCGGTGCGGGCCGGCTCCCGGTTCCCGGCCCCCGGCTCCGGGGGCGGGCCGTACCGCCGCCAGGCGGCGGGCCCGGCGGGGCGGCGGCCGGTGCCTGAGCGGCTGAGGCCCGGCGGGTTCCGCGCGCCGCCGGGCCCGGCCTGGGCCCGCCCGACCCCGAGCCTCCGTGCCGCCGACCTCGGCCTGTCGTGCCAGGCCCGTCCCGTCAATCGCCTGCGGCCCGACATCCCCCGCCCCTCACCCCCGCCCCTCATCCCCCAGCCGTCACCCGCGGCCCAGCGCCGCCCGGGCGGCGCGCGCGAGGCGGGCGGCGAGACCGGGCCGGTCCCCGGCCGTCGGCGGGGTCGGCCCGGCGCGCTCGCGCCACCAGCGGGCCAGCTCCCGCCGGACCGCCGCGTCCCGCGGCAGGCCCTCCGCCAGCAGGTGCTCGGCGAAGGTGAGCGCGTCGCGGCGGTAGCCACCGGTCATCGGCCGCCCGTCCGCGTACGCCAGGAACGCCGTCCGGTAGCCGGCCCCCAGCAGCCGCGGCAGCTCCGGCGCGACCCTGGCCACCACGTCGGCCCGCTTGGCCGCCAGCGCCCGGCTCTGCACGCGCAGCCGGTGCCGGTCGAAGCCCTCCGGCGCGGGGGCGCCCGCGACGAGCGCGGACAGCAGCGCGGTCTGCGCGAGCGCCACCCGCCGCCGCACCGCCTCGTCCGCCACCGGCCCCGCCCCGGACCGCGCGCCCGGCGCCCCGGGCTCGGACCGG
>NZ_JAVSCF010000303.1:0-7174 GCF_031932565.1 Streptomyces sp. B1866 | reverse complement strand
GGCGCGGACTGCCTCGGGGCGCGCGGCGCGCGGCACCGTCCGCCCGCCCGTACGGCCCGGCCTCCCGGCATCGCCGGTCGCCGCCGCCCCGCCGGGCTCATCCGGCCCACTCCTGGGCCAGCACCGCCGCCTGCACCCGGCTGCGCAGCCCCAGCTTGGCCAGCAGCCGGCTCACGTGCGTCTTCACGGTGGCCTCGGCCATGCTCAGCCGGGCGGCGATCTGCGCGTTCGACAGCCCCTGGCCCAGGCAGCCCAGCACCTCCCGCTCCCGGGGCGTCAGCGTGTCCAGGCCCTCGGGCGCGGGCTCGTCCGGCGCCCGCCCGGCGCGCGGCCGGGCGAACTCGGCGATCAGGCGGCGGGTCACCGCCGGGGCGATCAGCCCCTCGCCGCGCGCCACCGTGCGCACCGCCTCCACCAGCGTCGCCGCGTCGCTGTCCTTCAGCAGGAACCCGGCGGCCCCGGCGCGCAGCGCCCCGAAGACGTACGCGTCCAGGTCGAAGGTGGTCAGCACCAGCACGTCCGCCAGCCCCTCGGCGACGATCTCGCGGGTGGCCGACACGCCGTCGAGGCGGGGCATGGACACGTCCATCAGGACCACGTCGGGGCGCAGCTCGCGGGCCAGCCGCACGGCCTGCTCGCCGTCTCCGGCCTCTCCGGCGACCTCGATGCCCCCGGCCGAGCGCAGGATCAGCACGAGCCCGGCCCGGACGGCCGACTGGTCGTCGGCGACGAGCACGCGCGTGGTCATGCGGGGTCCGCCTTTCCGCTCCGCGCGCGGTCGTACGGGCCGTCATGCGCGGCGTGGGCGGCGCACGGGTCGGCTGGGCCGTCCTGGCCGGTGCCCGGGCCGCCGCGCGGGGCCGGGCCGTACGCGTCGCCGTCGCGCGGGTCCCCGGGCGCCGCCGGGCGGTACGGGCGGTCGTGTGCGGTGCCGCTGCCGCGCGGGGCCTCGGGCACGGTGTCGTGTGCGGCGCGGGGGAGAGGGGCCCGGGGACGCGGTGCCGTCGCCCGGCGGGCCTCGGGGGCCTCCCGCTCCCGCTCCCGGGCAGGGGCGCGCACTGCCGCACGGCCGGTGGCGGGCCGCGCCGCGTCCCCGGCGGACTGGACCTCCCGGCTTTCGCGGCCCTCCCGGCTCTCGCGGCCCTCCCGCGCGGGCCGCTCGGCGTCCGCCCGTGCCGCCCCGGCGGGCTGCTCGCCGACCGGCAGTACGGCCCGTACCACCCACCGCGCCGCCGGGCCCGGCGGCCCGTCCGGACCGGCCGCGAACTCCCCGTCCAGCAGCGCGGCCCGCTCCCGCATGCCGACCAGGCCCGCGCCGCAGCCCGGCGCCGGGCCGCCGCCGCCCCGGCCGCCGGGGTCCGGCCCGTCGCCGTACGGGCTGGTCACGCGCACCTCCAGCGCACCGCCGTGCTCCGGGCGGCCCGCGATCCGCACGGTGACCTCGCCGGGCGCCGCGTGCTTCAGGGTGTTGGTCAGCGACTCCTGCACGATGCGGTAGGCGGCCAGCTCGACGGGCGCGGGCAGCGGGCCGCCGCCCGGTGGCCGCTCGTCGCGCAGCGCGAAGCGCAGGCCGCGCGCCGAGCCGCCCGCGCGGGCGCGCTCCAGCAGCGCGTCCAGGCTGTCGAGCGTGGGCGCCGGGGCGGGCCGGGCGTCGCCGCCCGGGTCGCGCAGCAGGCCGATCAGGCCGCGCATCTCGGCCAGGCCGCGCACGCTGTTCTCCCGTATGACGGCCATCGCCTCGTCCGTCGCACCGGGGTCGCGCAGCGACAGCGCGGCCGTGGAGTGCAGCGCGATGGCCGACAGGTGCCCGGCCACCAGGTCGTGCAGCTCGCGGGCCATGCGGGCGCGCTCGGCGGTGACCGCCTCGCGCCGGTCCAGCTCGGCCAGCAGGGCCGTGCGCTCGGCGGCCAGCCGGGCGGCCGCGGCGGCGTTGCGGTGGTCGCGCACGATCGCGCCGGTCCAGGCCGGCGCGACCAGTACCAGCGCGAGGCTCAGGCCCGACACCAGGGTCTCCGGCTGCTGGTAGACGGCCAGCAGCAGGGCGACGCCGGCCACGGTGAGCAGCAGGCAGGCGCGCGGCAGGTGGCGGGCGGTGGCCGGAGTGCCGTACAGCACGGCCGCGTACACCAGGTCGGTGAACATCAGCAGGGTCGTCAGGATGGTGC
Source organism: Streptomyces sp. B1866 (assembly GCF_031932565.1). Classification (NCBI taxonomy): domain Bacteria; kingdom Bacillati; phylum Actinomycetota; class Actinomycetes; order Kitasatosporales; family Streptomycetaceae; genus Streptomyces; species Streptomyces sp. B1866. Next base: position 5,009 of record NZ_JAVSCF010000303.1, on the reverse strand, counting down.
CGCCGGCCCCGTCCAGGACGGCCGCCGCCGTGGCCGCCGCCAGGCCCGTACGCGGCGCGGTGCGGCGCAGCAGCTCGGCGCCGCACATGGCGGCCAGCGCCACGAGCCCGGCCCACTCCGGCACGCCGGGCACGGGAGCGCTGACCCGCAGCCCGAAGCCCCACAGCACCAGGCCGCCGACGAGGCCCGCCACGGCGATCAGGACGTCGTCGCGGTGCGGGCGGGCGGGCAGGGTCAGGGAGCGCGGCACGCGTCCATCACAGCACGCGGCCGTACGGGCGGTCGTCCGCCCCTGGCGCGGTGCCGCCCGGTGCCGTCTCCATCGAAGGTCGCAGCCCGGACTCCTCTCGGGCGACGACGCGCGCGGCACGGGCGGGCGGGAGGCTGGGAGAGCCGCGCCGGGAAGCGCCGGAGCGGGCCGGGAGGAGGGGGTTGCGCCGTGATCGTCGGAATGATCGCCGCGAGCGAGATCGGCTTCTGGGTGTTCCTGGTGGCCGGGCTGAGCGTCCGCTACCTGCTGCGCAGGCCACGCGCGGGCGCGGTGCTGCTGGCGTGCGTGCCGCTGGTCGACGTGGCGCTGCTGGTGGCGACCGTGGTCGACCTGCGGCGCGGGGCCGAGCCGTCCACCCTGCACGGCCTGGCAGCGCTCTACCTGGGCTTCTCCGTGGCGTACGGCCACTACCTGATCAGCTGGGCGGACGGGCGCTTCGCCCACCGGTTCGCGGGCGGCCCGCCGCCGGTCCGGCCGCCGAAGTACGGCCGGGAGCGGATCCGGCACGAGTGGCGGCTGTGGCGGATGACGCTGGTGGCCGGGGCCGTCGCGGCGGCCGTGCTCCAGGCGTGCGTCTGGCTGGTGGACGACCCGGACCGCACGGAGGCGCTGACCGCGAACCAGTGGCTGGCGGCGCGGGTGGTCGGCATCCACCTGCTGGTGGCCGTCTGCTACACGCTCTGGCCGCCGAAGCCGAAGCCGAAGCCGAAGCCGGGCCAGGAGCCGCAGGCCCCGGCGGCGGACGCCTCCCGCACGCCGCCCGCCGGGCCCACCGGCTCCCCGGCCGCACCGGCCGACCGGGGCGGCCCCGCACGCCGCGCCTGACGCGGGCCCGGCCCGGCGGCGGGGCGCGCCCGCTAAGCGCCTCGCGACCCTCACCGAACCGGCCTCACCGGTTCTCACCCGGCACCCACAGCACGTCGCCGACCTCGGCGTTGGCCGCGCGGGCCAGGATGAACAGCAGGTCGGACAGGCGGTTGAGGTAGGTGGCCGTCAGCGCGTTCATCGCGTCGGCGTGCTCGGCCAGGGCCGCCCAGGTGGACCGCTCGGCGCGGCGCACGACCGTGCACGCCTGGTGCAGCAGCGCCGCGCCCGGCGTGCCGCCCGGCAGGATGAAGCTGCGCAGCTTCTCCAGCCCCTCCAGGAAGCGGTCGCAGTCGGCCTCCAGCTTGTCGACGTAGCTCTGCTCGACGCGCAGCGGCGGGTGCTCCGGGTCGGGCACGACGGGCGTGGCCAGGTCGGCGCCCACGTCGAACAGGTCGTTCTGCACCCTGACCAGGACCTTCACGATCTCGGCGGGCAGCGAGCCGAGCGCGATGGCGACCCCGATCGCGGCGTTGGCCTCGTTGACGTCGGCGTAGGCGCCGATGCGCAGGTCGGTCTTGGGGGTGCGGCTGAAGTCGCCGAGGGCGGTGGTCCCGTCGTCCCCGGTGCGGGTGTAGATGCGGGTGAGATTGACCATGCCATGAGCGTACGCGGCGGGTCTGACAGTGCCGCCGACGGCTGGCGGCGCGACTCCCGGCGGCGCCCAGGCCCGCTCCCACCACAACGACGTGTGGCGTGCGGGTGCCGGGCGATGACCGGCCGGGGTGCCGGCCGTGTCCGGCAGCCCACCCCTCGGCGGCGGCGCGTGGGCGGCCCCGGTCATCGCTCGCCAGGCGCTTTTCGCGCCGCACGCCAGGCGGGGGCGGTCGGCTGATCGGGCGGAACTCCGGCCTGGTGTGCAGGTGGCACGAAGTGCCAAGTGACTGGCGCTCTATGCCAATGACGCGCCCCATGGACGACGGGGAGACTCGTCGAGCAGGCGGCGGTGTCCCGCGGTAAGCGGCCTCCGGACCGTTCCCGGCCGAAGTCCGTCCACCGGCAGTTCGTCGCGGCCGGTGCGGGGGTGTACCTGCCTTCGCCCCGGCTGTTCGGCGGCCGCCGCCGCAGTGGGGCCGCACCGGGCGGCGCCATTCGTCATCATGGATTCAAGGGGGAACTGTGAAAGCAACAAAGAAGAATGTGGTCACCTCGGCGGGCGTCCTGGCCGGTGCGGTCCTGATCGGGCTCTCCACGGTCACCTCGGCGTCCGCGTCGGCGTCCACCGTCACGCTCTCCCACGGCTCGGACCGTGCGCAGGCCACCTCGTACTCGATGCGTGCCTACGACGGCGAGCGGGACGGCAACGGTGTCTACGCCGATGCCTACCTGGCCAACGGCGCCCACGTCTCCCAGTGGGACGGCAACGGTTCCGACGGCAACTGGGGACCCTGGGCCACCTACAGTTCTCAGATCAAGCAGTTCCGGGTCTGCGAGGACCACAAGGGCTGTTCCAGCTGGTCCTACTGGCCCAGCTGACCGGCCGCGATCGCGCCGGGGAACGCACCGGAGCACTGAGGAGCCCGGGGGGTGATCCTCCCGGGCTCTTCCCGCGCGTGACGTCTCCGAGCGCGTCGGTGAACCCTCGGCCTGGCGTGGTCCGCGCGGGCTCGGCTGGCGGGCGGCAGGAGGGTGGTGAGCATGCGCAGGGTGGTGGTCTTGCCCGCTCCGTTGGCGCCGACGAGACCGGAGCCGCCCCCGGCGACCTGCTGCCCGAACTGGTCGCGGGGCAGATCGCCTGGCTCCAGAACGCCGTCATGGACGCCGTCGGCCGCGCCATGGGCGAGCGCCGGGAACCGGCGGCGGTGAGCAGGGAGGTCATGGCGCGGCTGGACGCCATGGAGGAACTTCTGAGCGCCGCCGTGCTCGGTTATGCGGCGAAGAACACACCTTGACAGGGCTCACTCGGGGCTGCGCCCGGGGGTGAACGAGCGTTAAGGTCCGGCCATCAGCGCCGATGAACAGTCCGTGGGAGGTCCTGTGGACTCGATGGAAGGGTGTTCGCCGTGGCCGGGAAGCTCGCTGTCATCGGGGCCGGACTCATGGGGTCCGGCATCGCGCAGGTGGCCGCCCAGGCGGGCTGGGACGTGGTGCTGCGCGACGTGACCGACGCGGCGGCGCGGCGCGGCAGGCAGGCCGTGGAGGAGTCGTTCGGCAGGTTCGTCGCCAAGGGCAAGCTGGCGGCGGCCGACGCCGAGGCGGCGCTGGCCCGTGTCACGCCCACCACCGAGCTGGAGGCCGCCGGGGACGCCGACGTGGTGGTTGAGGCGGTCTTCGAGAAGATCGAGGTCAAGCAGGACATCTTCCGTACGCTCGACCGGCTGGTGAAGGACGACACCATTCTGGCGTCCAACACCTCCGCGCTCCCCATCACCAAGATCGCGGCGGCCACCGAGCGGCCCGAGCGCGTCGTGGGCACGCACTTCTTCTCGCCGGTACCGCTGATGCAGCTGTGCGAGCTGGTGCGCGGCCACAAGACCAGCGACGAGACGCTGGCCCGCGCGCGGGAGTTCGCCGAGGGCGTGGGCAAGACCTGCATCGTCGTCAACCGCGACATCGCGGGCTTCGTCACCACCCGGCTGATCTCGGCGCTGGTGGTCGAGGCCGTCAGGCTCTACGAGTCCGGTGTGGCGTCGGCCGAGGACATCGACACCGCCTGCCGGCTGGGGTTCGGGCACGCCATGGGGCCGCTCGCGACGGCGGACATGACCGGGGTGGACATCATGCTGCACGCCACCGGCAACATCTACGCCGAGTCCCAGGACGAGAAGTTCGCGCCGCCGGAGATCATGCGGCGTCTGGTCGACGCGGGCGACCTCGGTCGCAAGAGCGGCCAGGGCTTCTACGACTACTGACACACCGCCGGGCCGCTGCGGGCTGCCGGGGCCGGGCGACCGCCCGGGACGGCTTTCGGCCGCGGGGTCGGCTCCGGGCCCTCGGGACCGGCTCCGGCCGTGGGGACCGGCGACCGGCTCCGGCCGTCGGGGCGGAGGGCGCGCGGCCCGGCGCTCCCGGCGGCGGAAGTCCCCCTGGCCGGAAGGACCGTGAGACCGGAAGGACCGTGAGACCGGAAGTCCCGCGAGATCCGCGGGCCCGGGAGCCGCAGCCCGGGGAGATCCGCGGGCGCGGCGGACCGCTACGGGTGCCCGGCCCGGGCGGCGCGGTGCCCGAGCCGTACGGCCCGGAGGCCGGCGCCGGGCAGCCGGTGGCAGCCGGGTGTCGTACCCGACGATGGCAATCACCCTTACGGGTGAAATCCGCGCTGATTGGCTGACAGGCAGGAACGCCGCCCTGTGAGGAGGAGTCAGTTCTTTAGTCGCACAGTGGCACATTGACGGCACGACGCACCATGAGGAGCACCTATGGACATCAGGGGCGACCACGCCGAGCTGGTCGTCGGGGGCCGACTCGACGTCCGAAGCGCGGCGGACGCCCGTACGGCCCTGCACACGGCCGTCGACTCCGGCGGCGGGGACCTCGTCCTCGACCTGACCGAGCTGGACGCCTGGGACGCCACCGGCCTGGGCGTCATCATGGGCACGCACCGCAGGGCCGGGCGGGCCGGACGGCGGCTCGTGCTGCGCGGCGTGCCACCCCAGATGCAGCGGCTGCTCGTCGCCACCCGGCTACACCGCATCCTCGCTATCGAGGGCGGCCTCGAAGCGGAGTCCCTGCCCCGCGTGTGACGCGTGCGGCCGGGGCGGCGGCCGGTGGACCCGGCGGGCCGGGGCCGGGGCGCTGGCCGGGGGCGGACGGGTCCTGTGGACCGGCGAGCCGGTGAGCGGGTGCCGGGCGCGTCGGCGTCGGCGGCCGGGTGCCGACGGCCGGGCGGCGGACGCGGGCGGGCAGGCGTCGGCCGGGCGCCCGACGGCGCGAG
>NZ_JAVSCF010000302.1:0-7216 GCF_031932565.1 Streptomyces sp. B1866 | reverse complement strand
CGCGCCGGGCCTTCCGCCGCCGGCGCGGCGCGCGTACGGGGCCCGCGCGGGCCCCGTCCGGCGGCCCTCCCCGGGCCACGCCACCGGCCGTCAGCCGGGTACGGCAGACTTGAAGGCTCCCAGACGGACTAAGAGGATGGTCATGCCGATCACACCCGCCACCGGCCGCCCGGCCGAGGCCGCCGCCGCCCCCGCGCCGAGCGCACCGGACGGCTCCGCCGCAGGGCCGATCCTGCTCGAACTGGTCGACGAGGACGGGACCACGACCGGCACCGCGGAGAAGCTGTCCGCCCACCTGGCGCCGGGCCTGCTGCACCGCGCGTTCTCCGTCTTCCTGTTCGACGACCGCGGCCGGCTGCTGCTCCAGCGCCGGGCGCTGGGCAAGTACCACTCCCCCGGCGTCTGGTCGAACACCTGCTGCGGCCACCCGTACCCCGGCGAACGGCCGTTCGTGGCCGCCGCCCGGCGCACCGCGGAGGAGCTGGGCGTGGCGCCGGCGCTGCTGCGCGAGGCGGGCACCGTGCGCTACAACCACCCCGATCCCGCGTCCGGGCTCGTGGAGCAGGAGTACAACCACCTCTTCGCGGGACTGGTGCGCGAGCAGGTGCGGCCGGATCCCGAGGAGGTCGGCGAGACCGCGTTCGTCACGCCCGGTCAGCTGGCCGCGCTGCGCGCGGACAGCCCGTTCTCGGCCTGGTTCACGACCGTGCTGGACGCGGCCCGGCCCGGCATCCGCGAGGTCACCGGGGCGGCGGCTGGCTGGTGACGGCGCCCCCGGCGCCGGAGCGGTCGGCGCGGGCGGCGTCCGGGCGCAGGGCCGTGTCCGCGCGGGCGGCGGCGTCCGGGCGTACGGCGTCTGGGCGTACGGCGTCTGGGCGTACGGCGGCGTCCGGGGAGCCCGGCGGCGGGAGCGGCAGGGCCGCCCAGACGGCCTTTCCGCCGCTCGCGGTGCGCTCCACGTCGAAGGTGCCGCCCGCCTCGCCGGCGATCGCCTCGACCAGCAGCAACCCGCGCCCGCTGGTCCCGTCCGGGTCCGCCGCCAGCGCCGTGGGCCGGTAGGGGTGGCCGTCCTCGACCGCGACCCGCACCCAGCCGGGGGTGACCGACAGCTCGACGGCGATCCGGGGGGACAGCACCGCCGCGTGCCGCACGGCGTTGGTGACCAGCTCCGAGACGATCAGCAGCAGGTCGTACACCAGGTCGTCGCCGACCGGGACCGGCTGGCGGGCCAGCAGGTCGCGCACCGTGCGCCGGGCCCGCGGCACGGTCGCCTCCTCGGGCGGAGCGGTGAAGCGCCAGGCCCCTTCCGGGCCGGCCGGTCCGCGGGCTGCGGCCTGCCGTTGCCCCGTCGGGACGCTCCCGAGGATTTCCATGTCCGACACCCCACCCATCGCCGCGGCTCGACCATTTCACGTCGAGTGTTGGTAATGACTCGGGTTGGACCGGCTGACTGACCAGAAGTCGCCGCCTATCGGCGGAATCTGATCGGAGTACGTATGCCAGAGTCACGCCCACGAGCATTCCTGTCCGCCTTGTTTCCCCGGCGCACCCCCGCTCCGGCCCGGCGCCCGGCCGCCCCGAAGCGCCCGTCCCACCCCCTTGAGCGCCCGTCCCGCCCGCCGGACGCCGTACGGCCCCGGATACGATCCGCGCCATGGAGCCCTGCCTGAAGCACCACGTCGCCGACGGCGTCGCCACCGTCGTCATCAGCAACCCCGCCCGCCGCAACGCCCTGACGCGCGGCATGTGGGAGGCGCTGCCGCCGCTGCTGGCAGGGCTCGCCGCCGACCCGGCCGTACGGGCCCTGGTGCTCACCGGCGACGGCGACTCCTTCTGCGCGGGCGCGGACATCACCTCGCTGGGCCCGACCTACGAGGAGACCACCGGCGTGGGCGTGCCCGCCGAGGAGGCTCTGGCGGCCTTCCCCAAGCCCTCCCTGGCGGCGGTGCGCGGCTACTGCGTGGGCGGCGGCTGCCAGCTGGCGGCAGCCTGCGACCTGCGGTTCGCCGAGGAGGGCGCGAGCTTCGGCGTCACCCCGGCGAAGCTCGGCATCGTCTACTCGCCCACCTCCACGCGCCGCCTGGCGGACCTGGTGGGCCCGGCCACCGCCAAGTACCTGCTGCTGTCCGGCGAGCTGATCGACACCGAGCGGGCGCTGCGCACCGGCCTGGTGGACGAGGTGGTGCCCGCGGGCGGCCTCGACAAGCGGGTGGCGGAGTTCGCGCGGGTGCTGGTGTCGCGGTCGCCGCTGACCCAGGCGGCGGTCAAGGAGTTCACGGCCGGGCCCGTCGCGCCCGAGCGGCTGGCGTACTGGGCGGAGCAGGTGCCGGCCAGCGGCGAGACCGCCGAGGGCCTGGCCGCCTTCGTGGAGCGGCGCGCGCCGCGCTTCGGCTGGACGCCCGCCGGGCAGGGCCCGGGCGGGGCCTGACCGGGGCGGCGCCGGGACCGGGCGGCGCGCCGCGACCCCGCGCGCCGCGGCGCGGCCCCGAGAGAGTACCGTTCGGTACCATGACCACACTGCCCGAGCGCGCCGGCCGGCGCTGCCACGCGGTCCTCAACCCGATCCACTCGACCGTCTTCTTCACCCCGGAGCTCCCCGCGGAGTTCGCAGCGCTGGGCCTGCGGGACCCGGCCGCCCAGTACTTCGCCGCCCGTTCGGCGCCGCTGGGCCGGGTCGGCGCGGCCACCGTCACCGCGACCTTCTACAACTTCAAGCACGAGCTGATCGCCCGGTACATACCCGCCGCGTGGGACGTCGTCTCCCCCGAGGAGGCGCTCGCGGCCCGGCTGCGCGCCGCCGACGCCCTGCTGCGGCGGCTCCTGGGCGAGGAGGCCGTGGAGTCCAAGGAGATGGCGGAGGCCGCGGACCTCGCACTGCGCGCCACCGAGGCGTGCACCCCCTCCGCCCGCCCGCTGTACGCGGCCAACGCCGCGCTGCCCGTGCCGGACGCGCCGCACCTGGCGTACTGGTATGCGGCCACCCTGCTGCGCGAGCACCGCGGCGACGGCCACCTGGCCGTCCTCCTGGCCGCGGGCCTGGACGGCCTGGAGGCGCAGGCCACCCACACCGCGAGCGGCAAGGGCATGTCCCCGCAGTGGGTCCTGCGGACCCGCGGCTGGACCGAGCCGGAGTGGGAGGCGGCCCGGGAGCGGCTGCGCGAGCGCGGCCTGCTGGACGCCGAGGGCGAGCTGACGGCCGAGGGCGTGGAGCTGCGCCGCCACCTGGAGGACGAGACCGACCGCCTCGACCGGGCCCCGTACGAGCACCTGGGCGAGGCCGGCGTGGCCCGGCTGACGGAACTGGCGGGCGGCTTCACGGCGGCCGTGCTGGCCGCGGGGGGCTTCCCGGCGGACCTGATCGGCAAGCGCTGAGGCACGGCCGGGCCCGCCGGGACGCCGCGCGCGGCCCGCGGGCCCGTCAGGCCCCGTCGCCGACGTCCCGTCTGCCCGGCGACGCCTGACTCNCGCCGGGACGCCGCGCGCGGCCCGCGGGCCCGTCAGGCCCCGTCGCCGACGTCCCGTCTGCCCGGCGACGCCTGACTCCCCCCAGCTACCGCTGGGAGGTGCCCCCGCCCCGCGACGCCGGGAGGTGCCCCCGCGCACCGGGCGCCGCGGGGCCGGCCCGCCGGGCGGACGGCGCCACGCCGACGACGGGGGCCAGGCGGGTTTGCGCCGGGTGCGGGCGGTTACCCGCCCGTCGTGGCGGCGCCGGCCCGCCGGGCCGGCAGGGTCCGGCGGGTCCGCCGCGCGGACCCGACCCGAGGAGATGCCGTGTTCCGCGCCATCGCCGACGTGCTGCGCGCCATCGGCGCGACGCTCGCCTCCGTCGTGACGCTTCCCTTCCGCGCTCTCGCCCGCCTCTTCGGCGGCGCCTGACGGCAGCACCCGCAGGCACGTCTGAACCGCGGCGGCGCGCGGGCCCGGCGGGCGTCCACCGCCCGCCGGGCCCGCGCGGCGCCCCGAGGACGCCCTTCCGCCCCGCTCGGCCGGGCCCCGGAAGCCGTGCCGGAACACGCCACGGACCGCTGGTCCGCTACCGACCCGCCCTCGGCCCGATAACCTGACAAGCACCGCGGAGGGAGAGCGGGAGGGAAGGGGGACGAACCGCATGAGCGAGACGACGACGGCGACGACGACGTTCCAGCGGGCCCGGCGGCCCGAGCAGCGCGAGGTACGGCGCCAGGCGATCCTCCAGGCGGCCGTGGACATGCTGGCGGACATGCCGGTCGCGGAGATCAGCCTGCGCGAGCTGAGCCGGAGGGTGGGGCTGGCCAAGTCCAACGTGCTGCGGTATTTCGAGACCCGAGAGGCGGTCTTCCTCGAACTCCTCGACCGCGCCTGGCACGACTGGCTCGACGCCCTGGAGGCGGGCGAGCTGCCGCCGCCGCCCGCCGCGCCCCTGGGCAGGGCGTCCGCGTACGCGCCGGTCGCGCGGGCCACCGCCGAGTCGCTGGGCCGCCGGCCGCTGCTGTGCGAGCTGATCAGCGTGCTGCCCGGGGTGCTGGAGCGCAACGTCTCCACCGAGGTCGTCCGCTCCTTCAAGCAGCGGGCGCTGGGCCACAACAGCCGGCTCGGGCGGCTGCTGGGCGAGCGGATCCCGGAGCTGGACGAGACCGCCTCGATCGAGCTGGCGTCGACGGTCTTCACCTTCGCCGTCGGCCTGTGGCCCCTGGCCAACCCCGCGCCGTCGGTGGTCGCGGCCCTGGAGGACCCCTGCCTGGCCGGTGCCCACGTCGACTTCGCGGACCGGCTGGCCCGTACCACCGAGCTGACGGTCGCGGGCCTGCTGAACCGCTCCTGACCGGCCCCCGGGCGCCCCGCGGCCACCGGGGGACCACCCGCTGACACGCCGGGCGGGCCCGCGGTGTCGGCGTCACCTGCCACAATGCGAAGCGCGGGCCGGCGGGAAGCCGGAAGTCGCCAGAAAGCGGAGCGTGATCGTGACAACAACCATCGAAGGGTCCGCGAGCGGGTCCGTCGAAGGCAGGATCGCCGACGAGCTCGGCGTGCGGGAGCGGCAGGTGCGGGCCGCCGTGGAGCTGCTCGACGGCGGCTCGACCGTGCCGTTCATCGCCCGCTACCGCAAGGAGGCGACCGGGTCGCTGGACGACGCGCAGCTGCGCGCCGTCGAGGAGCGGCTGCGCTACCTGCGCGAGCTGGAGGAGCGGCGCGCCGCGGTCCTCGACTCGATCAGGTCGCAGGGCAAGCTGGACGCCGGTCTTGAGGCGCGCATCCTGGCCGCCGACTCCAAGGCCCGGCTGGAGGACATCTACCTGCCCTTCAAGCCCAAGCGGCGTACGAAGGCGCAGATCGCGCGCGAGGCCGGGCTCGAACCGCTCGCCGACGGCCTGCTGGCCGACCCGGGCACGGCGCCGCAGGCGGCGGCCGCCGCCTTCGTGGACGCGGACAAGGGCGTGCCGGACGCCGCCGCGGCGCTGGAGGGCGCGCGGGCCGTCCTGACCGAGCGGTTCGGGGAGGACGCCGACCTCATCGGCGAGCTGCGCGAGCGCATGTGGGAGCGCGGCCGGCTGGTGACGAAGGTCCGGGAGGGCCAGGACGGGCCGGAGGGCCCCGGCGCGAAGTTCGCCGACTACTTCGACTTCGCCGAGCCGTTCACCGAGCTGCCCTCGCACCGGGTGCTCGCCGTGTTCCGCGGCGAGAAGGAGGACGTCCTGGACGTGGCCCTGGAGCCCCAGGGCCCGGAGGAGGACGACGCGGCCGGCCCCAGCGCCTACGAGCGGGCCATCGCGCGCCGCTTCGGCATCGCCGACCGCGGCCGCCCGGCCGACGCCTGGCTGGCCGAGACGGTGCGCTGGGCGTGGCGCACCCGGATCCTGGTGCACCTGGGCATCGACCTGCGGACCCGGCTGCGGCAGGCCGCGGAGGACGAGGCCGTGCGGGTGTTCGCCACGAACCTGCGCGACCTGCTGCTGGCCGCCCCGGCCGGCACCCGCCCCACCATGGGCCTGGACCCGGGCTTCCGTACGGGCGTGAAGGTGGCCGTGGTGGACGCGACCGGCAAGGTGGCCGCCACCGACACCGTCTACCCGCACGTGCCCCAGCAGCGGTGGGACGAGGCCCTGGACCGGCTGGCCCGGCTGGCGGCCGAGCACCGCGTCGAGCTGGTCGCGATCGGCAACGGCACGGCGTCCCGCGAGACCGACCGGCTCGCCGCCGAGCTGTGCGGCAGGCACCCGGAGCTGAAGCTCACCAGGGTCGTGGTCTCCGAGGCGGGCGCCTCGGTGTACTCCGCCTCCGCCTACGCCTCCCGCGAGCTGCCGGACCTGGACGTCTCGCTGCGCGGCGCGGTGTCGATCGCGCGGCGGCTGCAGGACCCGCTGGCCGAGCTGGTCAAGATCGACCCCAAGTCGATCGGCGTCGGGCAGTACCAGCACGACGTGTCCGAGGTGAAGCTCTCCCGCTCCCTCGACGCCGTGGTCGAGGACTGTGTGAACGGCGTCGGGGTGGACGTCAACACCGCCTCCGCGCCGCTGCTGAGCCGGGTGTCGGGCATCGGCTCCGGCCTCGCGGAGAACATCGTCGCCCACCGCGACGCCAACGGCCCGTTCCGCGGCCGCACGGGCCTGAAGTCCGTGCCCCGGCTCGGCCCGAAGGCGTACGAGCAGTGCGCGGGCTTCCTGCGCATCCGCGGCGACGACCCGCTCGACGCCTCCAGCGTGCACCCGGAGGCGTACCCGGTGGTGCGCCGGATGGCGGCGAAGGCCGGCGGCGACGTGGCGTCCCTCGTCGGCGACACCGCGACCCTGCGCGGTCTCGACCCGGCCGACTTCGTGGACGACTCCTTCGGCCTGCCGACGGTCACGGACATCCTGCGGGAGCTGGAGAAGCCCGGCCGCGACCCGCGGCCCGCCTTCCGGACCGCGTCCTTCAAGGAGGGCGTCGAGAAGATCGGCGACCTTCGGCCGGGCATGGTCCTGGAGGGCGTCGTCACCAACGTCGCGGCGTTCGGCGCGTTCGTGGACGTGGGCGTGCACCAGGACGGCCTCGTGCACGTCTCCGCGATGTCGAAGACGTTCGTGAAGGACCCGCGCGACGTGGTCAAGTCCGGGGACATCGTGCGGGTGAAGGTCCTGGACGTGGACATCCCGCGCAAGCGGATCTCGCTGACGCTGCGGCTGGACGACGAGGCGGCCGGGCCGTCGGCGGGCGGCGGCCGGGCCGAGCGCGGCGGGCGCGGCGGCGAGCGGCGCGGCGG
>NZ_JAVSCF010000301.1:0-7315 GCF_031932565.1 Streptomyces sp. B1866 | reverse complement strand
GGGCGTCCGCGCCCGAGCGCCCCGGCCCCGCCGCGGCCGGTGCCGGCCCGGGCGACACCGCCCCCGCCGCCCCGTAAAGCGTTTCGCCTCCGCCGCGGCCCCGGCCATAGGATTGGGCCGAAACCACCGCTCTCACCCAGAGGAACGCCGCATGCCTGGCATCACGCGCGAGGAGGTCGCCCACCTCGCCCGGCTGGCGCGTCTGGAGCTGACGGCCGAAGAGCTCGACCACTTCGCCGGACAGCTCGACGACATCATCGGCGCGGTCGCCCGCGTCTCCGAGGTCGCCGACCAGGACGTACCCCCGACCTCCCACCCGCTGCCGCTGACGAACGTCATGCGCGCGGACGAGGTCCGCCCGTCGCTCGACCCGGGCGAGGCGCTGTCCGGCGCCCCCGCGCAGGAGCGGCAGCGGTTCAAGGTGCCGCGGATCCTGGGAGAGGACTGATCGCCATGACCGACCTGACCAGGCTCACCGCGGCGGCCGTCGCGGAGAAGATCGCCGTCGGCGAGGTCAGCGCCGTCGAGGTCACCGAGGCGCACCTGGCCCGCATCGAGGCCGTGGACGAGAAGGTGAACGCCTTCCTGCACGTCGACCGCGAGGGCGCGCTCGACCAGGCGCGGGCCGTGGACGCCAAGCGCGCGCGGGGCGACCGGCTCGGCCCGCTGGCCGGGGTGCCGCTGGCGCTCAAGGACGTCTTCACCACGCGCGGGATGCCGACGACCTGCGGCTCGAAGATTCTCCAGGGCTGGCTGCCGCCGTACGACGCGACGGTGACCCGGCGCCTGAAGGACGCCGACGTGGTCATCCTCGGCAAGACGAACATGGACGAGTTCGCCATGGGCTCCTCCACCGAGAACAGCGCCTACGGCCCCACCCGCAACCCCTGGGACCTCACCCGCGTCCCGGGCGGCTCCGGCGGCGGCTCGGCCGCGTCGCTCGCCTCGTACCAGGCGCCGCTGGCCATCGGCACCGACACCGGCGGCTCCATCCGGCAGCCCGCCGCCGTCACCGGCACCGTCGGCGTGAAGCCCACCTACGGCGGCGTGTCCCGCTACGGCCTGGTGGCCTTCTCCTCGTCCCTGGACCAGGGCGGCCCGTGCGCCCGTACGGTCCTGGACGCCGCGCTGCTGCACGAGGTCATCGCCGGGCACGACCCGCTGGACTCCACCTCCGTCGACGCGCCCGTGCCGCCGGTGGTCGAGGCCGCGCGCCGCGGCGACGTGGCGGGGCTGCGCGTGGGCGTCGTCAGGGAGTTCGCGGGCGAGGGCTACCAGCCGGGTGTGATGCGGCGCTTCACCGAGTCGGTGGAGCTGCTGCGGGAGCTGGGCGCGCAGGTCGTGGAGCTGTCCTGTCCGTCGTTCGACCTGGGCCTGGCCGCCTACTACCTGATCGCCCCCTCGGAGGTCTCCTCCAACCTGGCCCGCTTCGACGCCATGCGCTACGGCCTGCGGGCGGGCGACGACGGCGCCCGGTCGGCCGAGGAGGTCACCGCGCTGTCCCGCGCGGCCGGCTTCGGACCGGAGGCCAAGCGGCGCATCATGCTCGGCACGTACGCGCTCAGCTCCGGCTACTACGACGCGTACTACGGCTCCGCGCAGAAGGTCCGCACCCTCATCACCCGCGACTTCGCGCGCGCCTTCGAGCAGGTCGACGTGCTGGTCTCGCCGACCACGCCCACCACCGCCTTCCCCATCGGCGAGCGCGCGGACGACCCCGTGGCGATGTACCTGGCCGACGTGTGCACCCTGCCGATCAACCTCGCGGGCAACGCGGCCATGTCGCTGCCGTGCGGCCTCGCGCCCGAGGACGGGCTGCCGGTGGGCCTCCAGATCGTCGCCCCGGCCATGGCTGACGACCGGCTCTACCGGGTGGGCGCGGCGGTCGAGACCGCCTTCACCGCCCGCTGGGGCCACCCGCTGCTCGACGAGGCACCGGCCCTGTGAGCACGGCCGCAGACAGCCAGAGAATCGAACGGAGAGACGCTGTGAGCGCGATCAAGAAGGCCAAGGGCTTCAAGAAGTCCCGGCCCGGCACCTACCTGTCCATCGCGACCACGCTGTTCGGCGCGGTCAGCGTGGTGAAACAGGCCCGTACCGCCCGCGCGGAGCAGGACCGGCTGCAACTGGCCGACGCGGTGGTCTCGGCCGCCGCCATCGTCACCGGCGTCGCCCTGCTGCTGCGGGAGCTGAAGCGCCGCGGCGGCGACGACGTCCTCGCCGACTGAGGCCGACTGGAGAGGCTGGATCTTTTCCGTGACCGTCACCGAACTGGTGTCGTACGACAGCGCACTGGCCGCCTACGAGCCCGTCATGGGCCTGGAGGTGCACGTGGAGCTGGGCACCAGGACCAAGATGTTCTGCGGGTGCGCCACGGCGCTCGGCGCCGAGCCCAACACCCAGACCTGCCCCACCTGCCTCGGCCTGCCCGGCTCGCTGCCGGTCGTCAACGCGGTCGCCGTGGAGTCCGCCGTACGGATCGGCCTCGCGCTGCACTGCGACATCGCCGAGTGGTGCCGATTCGCCCGGAAGAACTACTTCTATCCGGACATGCCGAAGAACTTCCAGACCTCGCAGTACGACGAGCCGATCGCGTACGACGGCTATCTGGACGTCGAGGTCGGCGGCGAGACCTTCCGCGTGGAGATCGAGCGCGCCCACATGGAGGAGGACACCGGCAAGTCCACGCACGTCGGCGGGGCCACCGGCCGCATCCACGGCGCCTCGCACTCGCTGCTCGACTACAACCGCGCGGGCATCCCGCTCATCGAGATCGTCACCAAGCCGATCGTCGGCGCGGGCGAGCGGGCTCCGGAGGTCGCCCGCGCGTACGTGACCGAGCTGCGCGAGGTGATCCGGTCCCTCGGCGTCTCCGAGGCCCGCATGGAGGCCGGGCAGATGCGCTGCGACGTGAACCTGAGCCTGCGGCCGCACGGCGCCGAGAGGTTCGGCACCCGCTCCGAGACGAAGAACGTCAACTCGCTGCGCTCCGTGGAGCGCGCGGCGCGCTTCGAGATCCAGCGGCACGCGGCGGTGCTCTCCGGCGGCGGCGCCATCGTGCAGGAGACCCGGCACTTCCACGAGGAGGACGGCACCACGACCTCCGGCCGGGTCAAGGAGGAGGCGGAGGACTACCGCTACTTCCCCGAGCCGGACCTGGTGCCCGTCGCCCCGGCCCGTGAGTGGGTCGAGGAGCTGCGCGCGACCCTGCCCGAGCTGCCGCGCGTGCGCCGCAACCGGCTGCGCGAGGAGTGGGGCATCTCCGAGCACGAGATGAGCTCCGTGCTCAACGCGGGCGCCCTCGACCTGATCATCGCGACCGCCGACGCGGGCGCCCCGGCCGACCAGGCCCGCAAGTGGTGGATGGGCGAGCTGGCCCGCCGCGCCAACGAGGAGGGCACCGACCTGGCCGCCCTGCCCATCACCCCGGCGCAGGTCGCGCGCGTGTGCGCGCTCGTCGCCGACGGCGCGCTCAACGACAAGCTGGCACGCCAGGTGATCGAGGGCGTGCTCGCGGGCGAGGGCGAGCCGGACGAGGTCGTGGAGCGGCGCGGCCTCAAGATCGTCTCGGACGAGGGCGCGCTGGGCACGGCCGTCGACGAGGCCATCGCGGCCAACCCCGCCATCGCCGACAAGGTGCGCGGCGGGAAGGTCGCCGCNGGCCATCGCGGCCAACCCCGCCATCGCCGACAAGGTGCGCGGCGGGAAGGTCGCCGCCGCGGGCGCGCTGGTCGGCGCGGTGATGAAGGCCACGCGCGGGCAGGCGGACGCGGCCCGCGCGCGCGAGCTGATCCTGGAGCGGCTGGGCGTGTCCGGCTGACACCGGCTCGCCGCCGCGACGCGGGAGGGCCCGGCCGCCTCGGCCGGGCCCTCCCGCGCGTACGGGCCCTCGCGTACGGCCGCTCGCGGACGGCGGCGCCGGGCCGCGGCGGGTACGGGTCGGCGGGTGCGGGGCCGGGAGGGGAAACCACGGCGCTTATGGCGCTTATGGCCCTGGGTGCTCAGGCCCGGTCTCCGGCGTCCCGCTGACGGTCCTTATGGCAGCCGACGCCAGCGGCGCGGCCGTGACAGGGAGCCCGCCGTGCGGTCCGTCACACCGTACGGACCGCCTCCCGGCGGCCTAAGGCGGCCGCGGGCCCGTGCGGCCACCGTCCTAAGGCTTCGGCCGCGCCGGACATCGGGCAAAAACCCGATGCGGCGGCCCCACCTGGCAGACGAGGCTGGAAGCACCTCACCAGCCCGTCACACCAGGGAGAACGCCATGTCCCACCTCGACATGCTCCACCACGAGCTGCACCTCGCCCGCCAGGCCGACCTGCTGCGCGAGGCCGACCGGCACCGGCTGCTGCGCGAGGCGACGCGCCGCACCGAACGCCGGGGCTGGTTCCGCCGCCGACGGGGGCGGGGCGGACCCGGCACCGGCGAGCCCGGAGGGCGGGTGGCCTGGCGGCGGGACCGGGGGCCTCGCGGCCCCTGGCGCACAGCGGCCTGACCGCCGCCCCCGCTCCCGCCCGCACCGCCCGGCGCACCGCCCGCACCCCGTCGCGGCGGCTCGCGCCGGGCCCGGCTGTCAGACCCCTGTGCGATGCTCGATCCCGTGCTCACCACACCCGTCAGCCCCGTGTTCGTCGGGCGCGCCGAGGAGCTGGCCGCGCTCACCGACGCGCTCGCCCGTGCCGCCGCGGGCGAGCCCCAGGTGGTGCTCGTCGGCGGCGAGGCCGGTGTCGGCAAGACCCGGCTGCTGGAGGAGTTCCTGACCGCGGCCGGGGCGGCCGGGGCCGTCACGGCCCTGGGCGGCTGCGTGGAGATCGGCGCCGACGGCCTGCCGTTCGCGCCCGTGTCCACCGTGCTGCGCGCCCTGCGGCGGCGGCTGGGCGACGAGCTGGCCAGCGCGGCGGCCGGGCAGGAGGGCGAGCTGGCCCGGCTGCTGCCCGAGCTGGGCGAGACCGCCCGCGAGTCGTACGACGAGGACGGCCGGGCCCGGCTGTTCGAGCTGACCGTGCGGCTGCTGGAGCGGCTGGCCGCCGACCGCCCCCTGGTCGTCGCCGTGGAGGACCTGCACTGGGCCGACCGCTCCACGCGCGAGCTGCTGGCCTACCTCTTCCGCGCCCTGCTCAGCGCCCGCCTGCTGGTCGTGGCGACGTACCGCTCCGACGACATCCACCGCCGCCACCCGCTGCGCCCCTTCCTCGCCGAGGCGGACCGGATCCGCGCGGTGCGGCGGTTCGAGCTGCCCCGCTTCACCCGCGAGGAGGTCCGCGCCCAGCTCGCCGGGCTCAGCGGCGCCGAGCCGGACGGCGCGCTGGTGGACCGCGTCTTCCGGCGCACCGACGGCAACGCCTTCTTCGTCGAGGAGATCGCCCGCAGCATCACCGAGGGCTGCGCCACCGGCCTCAGCGACTCCCTGCGGGACCTGCTGCTGGTGCGTGTCGAGGCGCTGCCCGAGGACGCCCAGCGCGTGGTGCGCACGGCCGCCGAGGGCGGCTCCGCGGTGGAGTACGACCTGCTGCGCGCCGTCGCCCGGCTCGGCGAGGACGACCTCATCGAGGCCCTGCGGGCCGCCGTCGGCGCCAACATCCTCCAGCCCACGCGGGACGAGGGCGGCTACTGCTTCCGGCACGCGCTGGTCCGCGAGGCCGTCCTGGACGACCTGCTGCCCGGCGAGCGCTCCCGCCTCAACCGGCGGTACGCCGAAGCGCTGGAGGCCGAGCCCGCGCTGGTGCGGGCCGAGGAGCGCGCCGCCCGGCTGGCCAGTTACTGGTATTGCGCCCGCGAGCCGGCCAGGGCGCTGCCCGCCGCCCTGCACGCCTCGGCCGTCGCCCGCCGGCGGTACGCGCACGCGGAGCAGCTGCGGCTGCTGGAGCGGGCCCTGGAGCTGTGGGAGGGGGCGCCCGCGGAGGTCCGCCGCGTGCAGCGCCCCTTCGACCACGCCGAGGCGTACCCGGCCTGCCGTCGCGACGACGAGGCCGGGCGCCACCTCGACCTGCTCGCCGAGGTCGTCGTCGCCGCGCACCTGTCCGGCCAGCGCGAGCGCGCCCTGGCCGTCGCCAAGCGGGCGCTGCGCATGCTGGACGAGGCCGCGGACCCGCTGCGCGCCGCCTGGTTCTGGACCCAGCGCTCCAAGCTCATGGAGGGCCTGGCGCGCGGCGACGGCTGGGCCGAGCTGGCCCGCGCGCAGGAGCTGGTGCGCGGCCTGCCGCCGTCGGCCGTGCACGCCGAGGTGCTCGCGCAGGCCGCCGGCTGGGCCATGACCCACAGCCCCGGCCCCGAGGGGTACGCGACGGCCGAGCGGGCCGTGGAGCTGGGCCGCCTGGTCCGCGCCGAGGGCACCGAGCTGAACGCCCGCCTCACCCTCGGCCACTTCAAGATCGAGTCCGGTGACGTCGAGGGCGGCCTCGCCGAGATGCGCCGGGCCTGTGCGCGCGCCGTCGAGCTGTGCGAGGTCAGCGTCCTGGGCCGCTGCTTCGTCAACCTGGCCTCCTCGCTGGAGAGCGTCGGACGGTCGGCCGAGGCCGTCGAGGTGGCCGAGCAGGGGGCGCGCATCCTGGACCGCTTCGGCCTCGCCGACTCCCGCGCCTGGGTCCACGGCAACGAGTCCCAGTCGCTGTTCTCGCTCGGGCGCTGGGAGGAGGCGGAGCGCGCCGCCCTGGCCGCCCGCCGCCTCGCGCAGGGCTCCAAGCCCCGGGCGGCGGCCGCCAACCGGCTCGCCCGCCTCGCCCACGCCCGCGGCGACCTGGCCACCGCCCAGCGGGAGTTCGACACCGCCCTGGAGCTGTACGGCACGCACGACCCCCAGCCGCACTACACCGTCGAGCTGCACGCCCACGCCCTGCGCCTGGCCGCCGCGCGCGGCCGGATCACCCAGGCGCGCGCCGTCCTGGACCGCGCCCTGGACGGCGGCTTCCCGCCCGGCACCCACCGGTACGCGTGGCCGCTGCTGCTCGCCGCCGCCGAGGCGGAGGCGGACGCGCGCGGCCTGCCCGCCGCCGACGAGGGCCGCGAGCAGGTCCTGGACCGCGTCAGGGCGGCGGCCAGGCACCTGCCGCAGGCGCTGCCGGTCTGGCGGGCGTACGGGCTGGTGGTGGACGCCGAGCTGCTGCGCGCCCGGGGACGCGACCACCCGGGCCGCTGGGCCGAGGCCGTGGCCGCCTTCGAGGCCGTGGACCGGCCGTACGAGCTGGCGCGCGCCCGCTTCCGCTGGGCCGAGGCGCTGCTGGCGGCGGGCGACGCGGACGGTGGCCGCGGCGGTAGCGCGGACGGTGGTGCGGGCGGTGGCCCTGGCGGTGGTGCGGGCGGTGGCCCCGGCGGTGGCGCG
>NZ_JAVSCF010000300.1:0-7334 GCF_031932565.1 Streptomyces sp. B1866 | reverse complement strand
GGCGCGCCGCCCGCGCCGGGCGCGCTGATGCCGGTGCCGGGCCGCGCGGGCGACGGCCCGCCGGGTGTGCTGGGCGGCTGGGCGCTGATGGCGGCGGGCCTGGTGCTGGCCGGGCCCGGCCTGACCCACCTGTGCGGCAGGCTGCTGGCGGCGTGGCGGCCCGGGGTGCTGCGGCTGCTGGCCGGCCGGGGGCTGCAAAGGGAGGCGCGCCGGATCGGGCGGCCGGTGGGCGTGCTGTGCGCGGCGGCCTGCGGAGCGTACGTGACCTGGGACCTGTACGGGCCGGGCGCCGGGCCGGCCGGGGAGCGCGTGACCGGGCCGCTCACCGGGCTCGGCGCGGCCCTGGTGGTGCTGTGCGCCGTGTGCTCGCTGCTGACGGCGGCCGCGGAGGCCAGGGCCGCGCGCGAGCGCACCACGGCCGCGCTGCTGCGGCTGGGCGCCCCGGCGCGGCTGCTGCGCGGCGCCGTGGCGCTGCGCGCGGCGGCGCTGGTGACCGTGCTGGCCCCGCTGACCTGGGCCGTGGCCGAGCTGACCACCCTGCCGCTGACACCGTGACGCCCGGCTGGTGACGCGGCAGGTGACGCGCGGCCGGTGACGGGGGCGCGGGGCCTCACGGCCGTACGGCCGTGAGCCCGCCGGGTGCGGTCACGGGGCCCGGCGGCGGCCCGTCCCGCCGGGTGCCGTCCCGCCGGGTGCGGGGGCGGTCAGCGCTGGGCGGCGGCCAGCTGCCCGCAGGCGCCCTCGATCTCCCTGCCCCGGGTGTCCCGCACGGTCACCGGCACGCCCCGCGCCTGGAGGGCGGCGACGAACGCCTGCTCGTCCTCGGGCCGGGACGCGGTCCACTTCGACCCGGGCGTCGGGTTGAGCGGGATGAGGTTGACGTGCGCGCCGCGGCCCTTCAGCAGCCGGCCGAGGAGGTCGGCGCGCCACGCCTGGTCGTTGACGTCCCGGATGAGGGCGTATTCCACGGAGACGCGGCGGCCGGACCGCTCGGCGTAGTGCCATGCCGCGTCCAGCACCTCGCGGACCGGCCAGCGGGTGTTGACCGGGACGAGGGTGTCGCGCAGCTCGTCGTCGGGCGCGTGCAGCGACACCGCCAGGCGGCAGGTGAAGCCCTCGTCGGCGAACCGGCGCACGGCGGGCACCAGGCCGACGGTGGAGACGGTGATGCCGCGCTGGGACAGGCCCAGGCCGTCGGGCTCGGGGTCGGTGAGCCGGCGGATGGCGCCGACGACGCGGCCGTAGTTGGCCAGCGGCTCGCCCATGCCCATGAAGACCACGTTGGACAGCCGGGCCGGGCCGGCCGCGTCCCGCGGGCCGCGGGCCGGGCCGGCGACCTCGCCGTCGCGCAGCGCCCGCATCGCGTCCACGACCTGGTGCACGATCTCGGCCGTGGACAGGTTGCGCTCCAGACCGGCCTGGCCGGTGGCGCAGAACGGGCAGTTCATGCCGCAGCCCGCCTGGGAGCTGACGCACAGGGTGGCCCGGTCGGGGTAGCGCATGAGGACCGACTCCACGAGCGTGCCGTCGCCGAGCCGCCAGAGGGTCTTGCGGGTCGTGCCGCCGTCGCACGCGATGTGCCGCACCACGCTCATCAGGTCGGGCAGCAGCTCGGCCGCCAGCCTGCCGCGCACGGCCGCGGGGATGTCGGTCCACTCGGCGGGGTCGTGGGCGTACCGGGCGAAGTAGTGGCGGGAGACCTGCCCGGCACGGAACGGCTTCTCGCCGAGGGCGGCGACGGCCTCCCTGCGCTGGGCGGGGGTGAGGTCNGGCGACGGCCTCCCTGCGCTGGGCGGGGGTGAGGTCGGCGAGGTGCCGCGGGGGGCGCTTGGCTCCGCGCGGCTCGGCAAAGGTGAGTTCTCCGGGCTTCGGCATGGTCGTACCAGTGTCGCAGACCCGCGGCGCGGGGCCCGCCGCCTGTGGACAACGGGCTCCGCGCCTGGTCAGGGGCGTGGTGACCGGGCTGGGAGCGAGGGCGTCAGCCCGACCCGACGAAGATCACCAGCAGCAGCCACGCCACGGGTGCCGTGGGCAGCAGGGAGTCGAGGCGGTCCATGATGCCGCCGTGGCCCGGCAGCAGTCTGCCCATGTCCTTGATGCCGAGGTCCCGCTTGATCATGGACTCGCCCAGGTCGCCGAGGGTCGCGCTGACGGCGACGGCCATGCCCAGCAGCAGGCCCTGCCACCAGGTGCCGCCGTCGATCAGGTACTCCAGGCACAAAGCGCCCGCGGCCATGGCGAACAGCACGGCGCCCGCCAGTCCCGCGCGGGTCTTGCCGGGGCTGATGCGGGGCGCGAGGCGGGTCTTGCCGAAGCGCCAGCCGACCGCGTACGCGCCGGTGTCGCTGACCACGGTCAGCAGCAGGAAGGTGAGCACCCGCCAGGGACCGTCGTCCTCGGCGGCGAGCATGAGCGCCACGAAGGTGGCCAGGAACGGCACGTAGAAGGCCGCGAACACGCCCGCGGTGACGTCCCGCAGGTAGTTCTCGGGCGGTGCGGCCATCCGCCAGACGAGCACCGCCAGGGCGGTCAGCGACATGGCCACCCAGGCGCCCTGCGCGCCGCGCAGGTAACCGGAGATGACCACGGCCACGCCGCCGACCGCGAGCGGGATCAGCGGGGCGTGGATCTCCTTGCGCTCGGCGAGCCGGGAGGTCAGCTCCCACAGGCCGACGACCACGGCCGCGGCCACCACGCCGAGGAACGCCGGCTTGTAGATGAACAGCGAGGCCAGGACGACCACGCCGAGGCCGACGCCGACCCCTATCGCGGCGGGCAGGTTGCGTCCCGCGCTCTTCTTCGCCCGCTTGGCGGCGCGGGGCCCCGGGCCCGCGTGCCCGTTCACGCCGGTCTCCGGGCCGGGCGGGTCCGAGGGCCGGTGGTGCCCCGGGCCGGACGCCGGGCGGCCGGACGCCCGCTGCGGCTCGTCACGGACCGGGGGGCCGCTCGGCCGAGCGGCCCCCCGGTCCGGTTCGTGCGGGTCTGGGCCGGTGTGGGGCACGGTGGGCATGGGGCGAGTCTGCGCCGCCTCGGCCAGCTCATGCGCGGGACCCGCCGAAGGCGCGGGCACCTCCCCGCGAAGCGAGGGGGGATGTCCCACGCCGGTCCGCTCCCAGTACGCGGCACCCGACGGGACCCCCCGTGATGAGTCGTTCATCAGACCTCAAGCAGCTCGGATTCCTTGTGCTTGAGCAGCTCGTCCACCTGTGCGACGTACTTCGCGGTGGTGTCGTCGAGCTCCTTCTCGGCGCGGCGGCCCTCGTCCTCGCCGACCTCGCCGTCCTTGACGAGCTTGTCGATGCTCTCCTTGGCCTTGCGCCGGACGCTGCGGATGGAGATGCGCGCGTCCTCGCCCTTGGCCTTGGCGACCTTGATGTAGTCCCGGCGGCGCTCCTCGGTGAGCTGCGGGAACACCACCCGGATGATGTTGCCGTCGTTGCTCGGGTTGACGCCCAGGTCCGAGTCGCGGATGGCCTGCTCGATGTTGCGCAGGGCCGACTTGTCGAACGGGGTCACCACGGCCATGCGCGGCTCCGGGACCGAGAAGGACGCCAGCTGGTTGATCGGGGTCGGCGCCCCGTAGTAGTCCGCCACGATCTTGTTGAACATCGCCGGGTGCGCACGCCCGGTGCGGATCGCGGCGAAATCCTCCTTGGCGACCACAACGGCTTTCTCCATCTTCTCCTCGGCTTCGAGGAGGATTTCTTCGATCACCACTTGCTCCTGGTCTTCATCGTCAGCAGAGCCTCGCCCCTGCGTGCGTCTTCTCCTGCACGGTCCTGGAACCGGCAGGCCCTTGTCCATCCCCCGCAAAATGCCGCATACCCGGTAAGGCCCCGGGCGATCGGGCCGTCAGGCCCGGGTGCCCTGGTCGCTCACGAGCGTGCCGATCTTCTCACCCCTCACGGCACGGGCGATGTTGCCCTCGGCGAGCAGTTCGAAGACGAGGATCGGCAGTTTGTTGTCCCGGCACAGCGTGATCGCGGTGGCGTCCGCGACCTTCAGGTCCCGGGTGATGACCTCGCCGTACTCCAGGGCGTCGAACCGTACCGCGTCGGGATTCTTCGCCGGGTCGGAGTCGTAGACCCCGTCCACTCCGTTCTTGCCCATCAGCAGCGCTTCCGCGTCGATCTCCAGGGCGCGCTGGGCGGCGGTGGTGTCGGTGGAGAAGTACGGCATGCCCATGCCCGCGCCGAAGATCACCACGCGGCCCTTCTCCAGGTGGCGGACGGCGCGCAGCGGAATGTAGGGCTCCGCGACCTGGCCCATGGTGATGGCGGTCTGGACACGGGAGTCGATGCCCTCCTTCTCCAGGAAGTCCTGGAGGGCGAGGCAGTTCATCACCGTGCCGAGCATGCCCATGTAGTCGGAACGTGCCCGGTCCATGCCGCGCTGCTGGAGCTCGGCGCCGCGGAAGAAGTTGCCGCCGCCGATCACCACGGCGATCTGCGCCCCGCCCCGTACGACCGCGGCGACCTCGCGGGCGATGGCGTGCACGACGTCCGGATCGACACCGAGTCCCCCGCCTCCGGCGAACGCCTCACCGGAGAGCTTCAGCAGGAAACGGCGGCGTCTGCTGCCGCCGGCGCTCGTGTGGTCGGCGGCCCGGGTGGCGTCCGCATCCTGATTCATGTCGGAGATCTCCTCGTGCACATACGAAGAAGGCCACTGCCGGACGGGCCCGTGTTCGACCTCTCGCGGCAATGGCCTCCTCGTCACATCCGCGGCCGGCCGGCTGGACGGCTGGCCGCTACG
The DNA here is from genome assembly GCF_031932565.1 of Streptomyces sp. B1866. Taxonomy (NCBI): domain Bacteria; kingdom Bacillati; phylum Actinomycetota; class Actinomycetes; order Kitasatosporales; family Streptomycetaceae; genus Streptomyces; species Streptomyces sp. B1866. Next base: position 2,579 of record NZ_JAVSCF010000300.1, on the reverse strand, counting down.
ACCCTATCGGGTCGCGGTGGTGCGCCGCCCACCGCTCAGACGCCGACGCGGAACCGGGCGAAGTTCTGGAGCGAGACACCGGCCTCGTCCAGGACCTTCTGCACGGTCTTCTTGTTGTCCTTGGCGAACGGCTGGTCGACCAGGACGTTCTCCTTGAAGAAGCCGGTGACGCGGCCCTCGACGATCCGCGGCAGGGCGCCCTCGGGCTTGCCCTCCTCGCGCGCGGTGGCCTCGGCGACCCGCCGCTCGTTCTCCACCGTCTCGGCGGGGACCTCGTCGCGGGTGCGGAACTTCGGCGCGAAGGCCGCGATGTGCTGCGCCACGTCCTTGGCGACCTGGGCGTCCGCCGAGTCCAGCTCGACCAGGACGCCGACCTGCGGCGGCAGGTCCGGGCTGGTGCGGTGCATGTACGCCGCGACGTACCCGCCGGAGAACTGCGCGTAGCGGTCCAGGACGATCTTCTCGCCGAGCGTCGCGTTCGCCTCGTCCACGAACGCCTGGACGGTCTTGCCCGACTCGATCTCCGAGCCGAGCAGCGTGGCCAGGTCGGCCGGGGAGGTCCGGGCGACGTGCTGGGCGATCTCGTTGGCGACGGCCTGGAACTTCTCGCCCTTGGCGACGAAGTCGGTCTCGCACTTCAGCTCGACCAGTACACCGGAGGAGTTGTCGTCGGCGATGACCGAGACGACCGCGCCGTTCTCCGCGCTGCGGCCCTCGCGCTTGGCCACGCCCTTCTGGCCCTTGACGCGCAGGATCTCCACGGCCTTGTCCACGCTGCCCTCGGCCTCTTCCAGGGCCTTCTTGCAGTCCATCATGCCGGCGCCGGTGAGCTCACGGAGCTTCTTGACGTCAGCGGCGGTGAAGTTCGCCATGATCTGTGATTCTCTTCCCGAAAGTCGAAAGATCTACGGGCCGACGGCGGGGGCGGCAGTCCGGGCGCCGTCCCCCGCCGTCGTACACCGTCTGGGTGGTCAGGCCGACTCGGCGTCCGTGGCCGCGGCCTCGGTCTCGGCCGGCTTGTCCGCCTCGGCGGACTCCTCGGCCTTCTTGTCGCCCTCCAGCAGGTCGCGCTCCCACTCGGCCAGCGGCTCGCCGGCCGCCTTGTCGCCCTTCTCATCGCCGGTGGCGACGCCGGAGCGGGCGATCAGGCCCTCGGCGACGGCGTCGGCGATCACACGGGTGAGCAGGGTGACGGAGCGGATCGCGTCGTCGTTGCCCGGGATCTTGTAGTCGACCTCGTCCGGGTCGCAGTTGGTGTCGAGGATCGCGACGACCGGGATGCGGAGCTTGCGCGCCTCACCGACGGCGATGTGCTCCTTCTTGGTGTCCACGATCCACACCGCGCTCGGCACCTTCTGCATCTCGCGGATGCCGCCGAGGGTCTTCTCCAGCTTGGCCTTCTCACGGGAGAGGACCAGCAGCTCCTTCTTGGTGAGGCCGGAGGCCGCCACGTCCTCGAAGTCGATCTGCTCCAGCTCCTTCAGGCGCTGGAGGCGCTTGTAGACGGTGGAGAAGTTGGTGAGCATGCCACCCAGCCAGCGCTGGTTGACGTACGGCATGCCGACGCGGGCCGCCTGCTCGGCGATGGCCTCCTGCGCCTGCTTCTTGGTGCCGACGAACATGATGGAGCCGCCGTGGGCGACGGTCTCCTTGACGAACTCGTAGGCGCGGTCGATGTACGACAGCGACTGGAGCAGGTCGATGATGTAGATGCCGTTGCGCTCGGTGAAGATGAAACGCTTCATCTTCGGGTTCCACCGGCGGGTCTGGTGCCCGAAGTGGACGCCGCTCTCCAGCAGCTCCCGCATCGTGACGACGGCCATGGCCGTACTCCTTGTGAGGTTCTCGGTTCCCGCGGTGGCCGGGCGGCCGCCGCGCCTGACGCCCCGGCGCGCCCGCCACGGGCGGGGACCTTGCGAGGAGGACCTGCCCGAGGACCGAGGAACGCGGCCGCCGTGCCGTCCGGTCACGGACCGGGGCGTCGGAGGCGGGGCGTGCGAAGTCGACCCGGTCACCCGGGCCGCCACCAGCAGTGTACGGGACCGGCGGGGCCGCGGGTGATGACGTTGTCCACAACCGGTGAGTAGTCCACAGAACCCGGCCAAGATCCCCATGCCGCCGGATTCCAGGCCACGGTGGTCCGTATGCGACGACGAACCCTTCTCCGACGGCGGACGCGGTTACGGCCCCGGCCGCGCGGGCGGTCCCGGCCGCCGTGCCCGCACCCGCGCCGGTGGCACCCGGCCCGGTCCCGTACGCGCTGCCGCTCCAGTCGGTGGTGGTGCTGCCGGTGGCGGTGCTGCCGGTGCCGGGAGCACCCGGACCGGGAGCGCCCGGACCGGGAGCATCCGCGCCGGGAGCATCCGCGCCGGGAGCATCGGTACCGGGAGCATCCGTGCCGGGAGCATCGCTACCGGGAGTGGGCCCGCGGGGGCCGGGCCTGCCGGCCCGTGGCGGCGCCGGCGGTGGCGGCGGTGCTCGCGGCCGCGCTCTGGGGCACGTGCGCCGGTGACGTCGTGGAGCGCGCGACGGCCGCGGGGGCTCGCGCAGGCGAGGCAGGGCGGCCGGTGGCGCGGACC